>CAZIBA010000216.1:0-5049 GCA_964536795.1 uncultured Planctomycetota bacterium
CTCACAGGGCACACCCAGGCCGTGGATGTCGTAGCCGGGCACCCGGGGCTGGGTGTTGGGCAGGAGCTGCTGCTGGATGCTGGCCGCCAGTCCCAGCTCGTACTCCAGGCGTTCCTTCTCCAGGGTCTCCTGGTACAGGCGGGCGTTCTCGATGGCCGCGGCCACCTGGTTGGCCACGGCCGTGAAGAGCTGTTCCTCGCTGGGGTCCAGCTCGCGCACCTCGGAGCTGTACAGGCGCACGGCCCCCAGGGGTTTTCCCCGTGACAGCAGTCCCACGTAGAACATGCTGCGGATGCCTTCGTCCACCATCTCCTGCGGGTAAAGGAAGCGGTCGTCGGTGGTGACGTCAGCCACCCGCACCACCTTTCCCTTCATCGCTTCCTGATCGAAAGGGCTCTGACTGGCGATGACCGGACCTTTTTGCAGGTAGCGGTCGCTCAGGTTGTAGGCCGAGCGCACGGTCAGCTCTCCCGTCTCCGGGTCGAGGAGACGTATGGCACAGGCCTTGAAGTTGAGCGTCTTGGCCAATGCTTCGGTGGTGAGGTGGAGCACCTCGTCCAGGCGGCGGGCGCTGGAGAACAGTTGACTCACCTCGTAGAGGGTGGCGATCTGTCGGAAGGTGCGGTCCACCTCGGAGCCTCGGACGTAGAGCTCGGCCAGGTTGCTGGCCATCAGGCTCAGCAGCTCCACCGCCTGGCGCAGTTGCCGGTCATCGAGCGGACGGAGTTCGGAGAGCTTCTTCCGGACCTGCTCGGGGGGCTGTCCCAGCAGCTCACTCAGCGTGGCCACGCGGTCGGCGGCGTGCCCCTCCGGACCCACCCGGCCGATGACGATGGCCCCCAGATGACGACCGTTGGCCCGGATGGGTGCCACCACCTGGGTCAGGCCGCAGAAGCAGGTGCGCTCGACTATCTCCACTTGCCCGCTGGCCTGGATCGCGGCCTCGGTGCTGCTTCGCCGGCAGCTCGCCTGGCTGCGCTCGCTCTCCAGGAGCAGTTGGCAGACCGGGTTCTGGTTAACGACCCGGGTGATGAGTTCACCGGCCGGGTCCCGAACGGCCACGCACGTGCCCG
Source organism: uncultured Planctomycetota bacterium (assembly GCA_964536795.1). Classification (GTDB taxonomy): domain Bacteria; phylum Planctomycetota; class DG-23; order CBDVDV01; family CBDVDV01; genus CAZIBA01. The sequence continues at coordinate 1,074 of CAZIBA010000216.1, forward strand.
TCATCTCGGCGAAGAGGTCCAGCAAGGCCTGAAGCTTGGGAACCTCAACCAGCTCGGCAAGCGACCGGCCGTCTCCCTGCGAGACGACCACCTCCTCCGGCCACACGGGATGCTCGATCGTCATAGGTTGCTCTTCCACTCGGCGAAACGTCTTCCACAGAGCTATTGTACTTAGCTGGAGCGCGCACTGTCAACCTGGGCGGCCGTGGGCGCTCCGGGGTTGGCGGTCAGGGGCTTGCGTCTGTCCTGCGGCTGTGGTAAGCAGGGGCTCGTGAGAGTGGTGTCAAAACGGGAGGCCGGTGCGTGAGCGGCCAGGCAATCGAGAAGGCGCAAGAGGCGACGGTATGGTCCCGGTTCGAGGCTTCGGTCCGTAGCTTCCCCGGCAACCTGGCCGTGGCCGACGACCGGTACAGGCTATCCTACAGTGAGCTTCAGGCCCTGGCCTTGGGTCTGGGAGGGTGGCTTCGCCAGCAGGGCGTCGAGGGAAACGTGGGGCTGCTGCTTCCCAACGGCGTGGGGTTTTTCGTGGGGTTCTTCGGTGTGCTCGCCCTGCCGGGGATCTGCGTACCCTTGAACCTGCTCCTGACCCCGGACGAACTGGCCGGAGTGGTCGAGCACGCTGAGCTGGACACGGTGCTCACGGTCCGGCCCCTGGCCGACAAGCTACCGGGGGCGCTTCACCAGGTCGTCTGCCTGGAGGAGCTGGTGCCCGAGCTCCTCCAGCGGGCCGCCTCCCCGCCCACACCGCCCGCCTGGCACGGACCGGAAGACCTGGCTGCAGTCATCTATACCTCGGGTACCACCGGTCGTCCCAAGGGGGTGATGCTCAGCCACCGGAACCTGGCGGCCAACGTGGCCGGCTGCGAACGGGTCTTGGACCTCGACGATGAGTACGTGGTCCTGGGGGTCTTGCCCACGTTCCACTGTTTCGCACTGACGGTGACGGTGCTTCTGCCTCTTTTCGTGGGAGCTGCGGCCGTGCAGGTGAGTCGCTTCACGCCGGCGTCGCTCCTGAGGGCCGCCCAGACCCATCGGGCCTCGGTACTGCCGGCCGTTCCCAGCGTCTTCGGGGCCCTGGCTCGCTGGCCCGGCGCTCAGGCCTACGACCTGTCGGCTCTGGAGATCTGCATCTCCGGGGCCGAGCCCCTTCCCCGGCAAGTCTTCAATGCCTTTGAGGAGCGCTTCGACCGGCGTCTGGTGCAGGGGTACGGTCTCACCGAGTGCTCTCCGGTGGTGGCCGTCAACCCCCCGGCCGACCCCAGGCCGGGCACGGTAGGCCCGCCACTGCCTGGCCTGCAGGTTGAGGTTTGGGGGGCGGAAGGGACCCAGCCTGCGGGAGAGGTGGGGGAGGTGGTGGTCCGGGGCGACAGCGTCATGCGGGGCTACTACCGGGACCCGGAGGCGACCAGGGCGGTGCTTGACGAGGAGGGCTGGCTCCACACGGGGGACCTGGGCTACCTCGACGATGGAGGACATCTGGTGCTCTGCGGTCGGAAGAAGGAGCTCATCATCGTCGCTGGTGAGAACGTGTTTCCGGGTGAGGTGGAAGAAGTGCTGGCTGGTCACCCGGGGGTGAGGGTGGCGGCGGTCGTGGGGGTGAAGGACGAGCTTCGGGGGGAGGTGCCCCGGGCCTACGTGATGCTGGAGCCGGGGGCGACGGCGTCCTCGGGGGAGTTGAGCCAGTTCTGTCGGGACCGGCTGGCTGGCTTCAAGGTCCCCCGCGAGGTGGTGATACGGGAGGAACTTCCCCTCAGTCCCACGGGCAAGGTGCTCAAGAGGGAATTGGTTGAAGATGAGTGAGAGGCGGACCGTTTCCGTGTGGGGTGACGGTGGATGGGGGACGGCCCTGGCGCTGCTCCTGCACGGCTACGGTCACGACGTGCGCCTGTGGAGCACCTTCCCCGGGTACGCCGGAGAGCTTCGCCGACGCCGGGAGAACGTGAAGTTCCTGCCCGGGGTCGAACTACCGACGGACCTCCTCATCACCGCCTCGGAGGCCGAAGCCCTCGAGGGCGCCGAGCTGGCCCTCTCTGCCGTGCCGACCCGTTACCTGAGAGCGACCTTGCGTCGGTTGCGGCCGTTCCTCCCGCCGGGTCTGTCGGTGGTTTCCTGCACCAAGGGGCTTGAGCTGCGAAGGTTGAGACGGCCCAGCGAGATCGTCAGCGAGGTGCTGGGGGTGAAGCGGGTGGCCGTTCTGAGCGGACCCAGCCACGCCGAGGAGGTGGCGCGGGGCTTGCCGGCTTCGCTGGTGGTGGCCTCGCGGTGGCGTCGGCTGGCCGAGGAGGTCCAGGGGATTCTGAGCGGCCCCAGCTTCCGCGTCTACACCAGCCGGGACGTGGTGGGGGTGGAGTTGGGGGCCGCGGTGAAGCAGATCATCGCTTTGGCCGCGGGCATCTCCGACGGCCTGGGGTTGGGTGACAACGCCAAGGCGGCGCTCATGACCCGGGGGATGGTGGAGATCGCCCGGCTGGGGGTGGCCTTAGGCGCCCAACGGAAGACGTTTGCCGGCCTCTCGGGCATGGGCGACCTCATCACCACCTGCATCAGCCCACACAGCCGAAACCGGGCCGTGGGTGAGGCCGTGGGACGGGGCGGGTCCCTGTCCGAGGTGGTGGGGAAGATGGAGATGGTGGCCGAGGGTGTGGATGCGACCCGCGCCGTCCGCAGTCTGGCCCACAAACTGAGCGTGGAGATGCCCATCACCGAGCAGGTCTACCAGGTGCTCTTTCGGAGCAAGGATCCGCTTCGGGCCGTCTCCGACCTCATGCTTCGCCAGCCCAAGCCGGAGCACCGGTAGCCGGGTCTGCTCCCCGTCAGCAAGGAGGTCACGTCGTGGCGAACCCACCCAAGGGTGAGCTGGCCCTCATCGACTGGCTGCGCAGGCGCACCCGCTCCGACCCGGGGTCGGTGCCCGTCGGTGTGGGAGACGATGCTGCGGTGCTTCGGCTGCCGTGCGGCGAGCGGGTGCTGTTCACCACGGATACGGTGCTGGAGGGAACCCACTTCACCCGCCGGCGGACGCCTTACCAACTCATCGGACGGAAGGCTGTGGCCTCGGCTCTGAGTGACGTCGCGGCGATGGGTGGACGGGCTGTGGGCGTGGTGGTGTCGGTGGCCCTGCCGAAGCGCCTGCGTATGCAGTCGGCGCAGGCCCTTCACCGGGGGATGGAGGAGCTCTTGGGGCAGTACCAGGTCCCCCTGGTCGGTGGCGACGTGACCAGTTGGAAAGGGCTGCTCTCCTTGACCGTTTCCGTGGTGGGGGTGCTGGCGGGGGAGGAGCCGCTCCTTCGGCGAGGGGCGAAGCCCGGCGACGCGGTGCTGGTGACGGGTGAGTTAGGCGGGTCGGTCTTGGGTCGGCACCTGAGCTTTGAGCCCCGCCTGCGGGAGGGTGAGTGGCTGGCCCAGCGCGGGTGCGTGCACGCGATGATCGACGTGAGTGACGGCCTGGCCTGCGACCTGGGCCACGTCCTCACGGAAAGTCGGTGCGGGGCGGTGGTCGGGGCCGGGCTGGTGCCGGTTTCGGCCGACGCTCATCGGCTGGCCCAGCGTACGGGGTGGACGGCTCTACAGCACGCCCTCGCCGACGGCGAGGACTTCGAGCTCTGCTTCACGGCACCCGAGGACGAAGTTCAAGGACTGCTTCAGGACTGGCCGTTCGAGACGGCACTGACCCGTATCGGCCGCATCATCGCGCGAGGCTACTGGCTGGAGCACGCGCAGGGACGGCGAGAGCGACTTGAGCGAGTGGGCTATGAGCACACTTTCGGTTAAGAGCGAGGGCGTGGAGGAGACGGTGTCGCTGGGGCGGCTCCTGGGTGAGGCGCTGAATCCGGGAGACGTAGTGGCCCTTGTGGGGCCATTGGGTGCGGGGAAAACCTACTTCGCCAAGGGCGTCGCCCAGGGCCTGGGGGTGGAAGACACGGGGGCCGTGGTGAGCCCGAGCTTCGTGCTGGTGCGGGAGCACCGGGGTCGGGTG
>CAZIBA010000217.1:0-5021 GCA_964536795.1 uncultured Planctomycetota bacterium
CCACCACCAGCATCGATTCCAGTCGGCGCAGGGCGCGGTCCATACGCCATTCGCGAGCCAGCTCGATGGCCGCCTTGGGGACGTTCCCCTGGTACTCGTTGAGCCTGGCCTCGAAGCGCTCCACCAGGGCCAGGGAGTCGGCGGCCGAGCCGGCGAAGCCGACCAGCACCCTGTCCTTGTAGAGTCGGCGGAGCTTGCGGGCCCGGTGCTTGACCACGGCGTCGCCGATGGTCACCTGACCGTCGCCGGCCACGGCCACCTGGCCGTCCCGGCAGACGGCCACGATGGTAGTGCTCTTGGTCATCCCTCACTCCCCCGACCAGGTGGCAGGTGACGGGCCCTTCGGTCGGCAACACAGGCCAGGGTACCGCCGACCCGCCTCAAACCACCCTTCGACGTGGCTCAGGGCGGTGACCTGCTCCAACTGGAGTCCGTCGGAGTCAGTCAACGGTGAAGAAGGTCTCAGCGACCTTGAAGAACTCCAGGTCCAGGGTCTTGGTCTCGCCCACGACCTCGCTCAGGTCCACGGAGACGATGTCGTTGCCACGGAGGGCCACCATCTTGCCGAACTCCCCGGCCACGACCAGCCCCCCGGCGGCGTAGCCCAGGCGGGTGGCCAGGACGCGGTCGAAGGCGGTGGGTGCGCCACCCCGCTGCAGGTGACCCAGCACCACGCTCCGGGTCTCGTAGCCGGTGTGCTTTTCGATGAGTTCGGCCACCCGGTCACCCAGGCCGCCCAGACGGACGTTGCCGAACTCGTCGGTCTCGCCCTCGAAGCTGGTGACGTAGTCGCCGGGACGAAAGACGGCCCCCTCGCTCACCACGACGATGTTGTAGTCGCGGCCCCGCTCGCGGTTCCGTTTGAGGACGGCTATGACCTGGTCCATGTCGATGGGCTTCTCGGGCACCAGGGTGACGTCGGCCCCGCTGGCCATACCGGCGTAGGCGGCGATCCAGCCGGCGTGACGACCCATGGTCTCCACCACCAGGCAGCGGTGGTGGCTGCGGGCCGTGGTCACGATGCGGTCGATGGACTCGGTGGCGATGTTGACGGCGGTGTCGAAGCCGAAGGTGAAGTCGGTGCAGGAGAGGTCGTTGTCGATGGTCTTGGGCACACCGACGACGTTGAGCTGATGTTCCTGGAAGAGCTTTTCGGCCACGCCCAGGGTGTCGTCGCCACCGATGGCGATGAGGGCGTCCAGGGCCATCTCCTTGTAGACCGCCAGGAGCTTCTCCACGTCCTCGGGCCTCTTGTAGGGGTTGGTGCGGCTGGTGCCGAGGATGGTGCCGCCCTTGGCGATGATGTCGATGGTGACCTCGACGCTGAGCTCCATGGTCTCGCCGGTGAGCAGGCCCTTCCAGCCGTCCACGATGCCCACACAGTCCCAGCCCTCGTTGGCCACCCGACGCACAGCGGCCCGGATGACGGCGTTGAGTCCGGGGCAGTCACCCCCACCGGTCAGCATTCCCACAAGCGACATCAAACCTCCTCCTCTCTCGGTCCAGTCACACGGATGCGCCCTTCGACAAAGTCAATTGCTCAGGGCGCCGTGAGCCACGTCGAACGGCGGGACAATGGCTATCCCAGGTACAGGTTGTCGATGAACCCGGTGTCGAAACGCCCCTCCAGGAAGCGCTTGTTCTCGAAGAGCTGTACGTAGAGCGGGATGGTCGTCTTCACCCCGTCGATGCGGAACTCCTCCAGGGCCCCGCGCATGCACTGAATGGCCTCACGCCGACTGGGCTTGAAGACGATGAGCTTGGCCAGCAGGCTGTCGTAATAGGGAGAGACCTCGTAGCCGCTGTAGGCGTGGCTGTCCACCCGCACCCCGGGGCCTCCGGGCGGGGCGAACTGGGTGATGGAACCGCTGCTTGGCTTGAAGCCGTTGGTGTGGTCCTCGGCGTTGATCCGACATTCGAACGCCCACCCCTGGACCTCCACCCGTCGCTGGGTCAGCCCCAGGGGTTCGCCCGCGGCGATGCGTATCTGCTCCTTGACCAGGTCCACCCCGGTCACCATCTCGGTGACCGGGTGCTCTACCTGGATGCGAGCGTTGACCTCGATGAAGTAGAAGCGGTTGTCGGCGTCCAGAAGGAACTCGACGGTGCCGGCGTTGGTGTAGCCGGCGGCCCGGGCCACCCGGAGTGCGGCCCGTCCCAGCTCGTAGCGCAACCGGCTGTCCACGGCTGGCGAGGGAGCTTCCTCCACCAGCTTCTGGTGTCGACGCTGGATGCTGCAGTCGCGCTCGCCCAGGTGGACGATGTTCCCCTGTTCGTCGGCAAGGACCTGCACCTCCACGTGACGGGCGCGGGCGACGTGCTTTTCGATGTAGACGGCCCCGTCGCCGAAGGCCGCCTCGGCCTCGGAACGGGCGGCGTGGTAGGCGTTCAGGAGGCTGATGTCGTTGTGGGCGATGCGCATCCCCCGGCCGCCGCCACCGGCCGCTGCCTTGATCATCACCGGGAAACCCACCTGGTGGGCGGCCTCCAGGGCCTCGTCCTCACTGGCCACGGCCCCGTCACTCCCGGGCACCACCAGCACCCGGCTCTCCCGGGCCAGCCGACGGGCCTCCACCTTGTTGCCCGTCAGCTTGAGGGTGGCCGAGGAGGGACCGATGAACTTGATGTTGCAGGACTCGCAGACCTCGGCGAAGTGGTCGTTCTCGGCCAGGAAGCCGTAGCCGGGGTGGATGGCATCCACGTCGGCCACCTCGGCGGCCGAGAGGACGCGGGCCACGTTGAGGTAGCTCTCGGCCGGGCTGGCCGGGCCGATGCAGATGGCGTGGTCGGCCAGCTTCAGGTAGTTGGCCGCCCGGTCGGCCTCGCTGAAGATGGCCACCGTCTCGATGCCCAGTTCCCGGGCGGCGCGGACTATCCTCAGGGCTATCTCACCACGACAGGCAACCAGGATGCGGGAGAACATCAGGCTCCGTCACTCCCATCAAGTCGCCAACCAGAACGTTGCCGGCCAAGGAGTCGCAGGCCGGATGAAGTCAGAAGCCAAAGGACTTGCACGTCGAAGACGCCGGTCAGAGCACAAGCAGACGTGGGACCCGCGGTCTGCCACTCCCTGGACCTGCGACGTTCTCCCTCACTCCGCTGCTGGTTCGACCAGGAAGAGCACCTGGCCGAACTCCACCGCTTCGCCGTTGCTGACCAGCACGTCGGCGATACGGCCACTGGTCTCGGCCTTGATTTCGTTCATCACCTTCATGGCTTCGATGATGCAGACGGTGGTGTCGGGCTCCACCTCGTCGTCCACGCTGACGAAGGGGTCGGCCTCGGGAGCGGGGGCCTCGTAGAAGACACCCACCATAGGGGAGGTTATCTCGACGAGCGTGCCCCGGACGTGACTCTCGGGGACGGTCGGTGGGGGCACGACGGCCGGTGGCCCGGTCACGGCTGCCGGATTCACGGCCACCACCTCCGGGACGCTTCTTGGCGGCTGCTTCTGCAGACGGACGCGGATGCCGTCCCGTTCCACCTCCAGTTCGGTGAGTTCGCTCTCCTCCATGAGGGCGATGAGCTCCCGGATCAACTGCTCCAGTTCCCCGGGCTCCACGGCTCAGCCTCCTTGCACCCGTGTCACGTATTGGCCGGTCCGGGTGTCCACCCGGATGACGTCCCCCTCGTTGACGAAGAGCGGCACGGTCACCGTGGCCCCGGTCTCGATGGTGGCCCGCTTGCTGCCGCCGGTCGCCGTGTCCCCGCGGACGCCGGGGTCGGTCTGGACGACGGCCGCCTCCACGAAGTCGGGCATCTCCACCTCCACCCGACGACCCTGGTAGGTCCGGAACGACGCCTCCATCCCGTCCTTGAGGTACATCGCCTGGTCCCCCAGCTCGTCGGTGGGGACCCCCGTCTGCTCGAAGCTGTCCAGGTCCATGAAGATAAAGCTGTCGCCCTCCCGGTAGAGGTACTGCATCTTGTGGGTTTCCAGGTAGGCCTGTTCGATCTTCTCCTCGGAGCGGAAGGTCTTGGTGACCACGCCTCCCCGCTCCAGGTTGCGGAGCCTGGTGCGCAGGAACGCACCCCCCTTGCCGGGCTGCACCCGTTGGTAATCCACCACCTGCATGACCTGTCCGTCCACCACCACCGTCATTCCCGGACGGAAGTCATTGGCGATGATCGTCGCCATCAGGCCAGCTCCCTCTGTCTCTAAACTACCCAGGAGTCGATGTCCCGGGGAAGGGAGGTAAGTCGCTCGACGCCCGACTCCTGAACGAGCACCATGTCCTCGATGCGGACACCACCCACCCCGGGCAGATAGATACCGGGTTCCAGCGTGTGCACCATCCCTGGTCGAGCGGTTTCCTCTGCTCCCTGCTTCACGGTCGGCCGTTCGTGCACCTCCAGGCCCACGCCGTGGCCCAGGGCGTGACCGAAGGCCTCACCGTAGCCCGCTTCCGCGATCAGGTCGCGGGCAGCTGCATCCACTTCAGCCAACCGCCGACCCGGGCGGAGGGCGTCGTACGCCTCCTCTTGAGCAGCGGCCACAGTGCCGTAAATCGTTCTGATAGAAGCAGAAATGCTACCCAGGAAGAGCACCCGTGTCAAGTCGCAATTGTAGAAGCGGGCCCGTGCGCCCCAGTCCACCAGGATGGCCTCGCCCGGCTCGACGGGGCGGTCCGTACTCTGGGCGTGGGGCAGTGACCCCCGTTCCCCGGCGGCCACGATGGTGGGAAAGGCTTCGTCCTGAGCCCCCCGCCGACGCATCTGATGCACCAACTCGTCGGCCCTTCTCGGTGGCGCCGGCACGGACCTGAGCCCGCATCGCCTCGAAACTGGCTTCGGCAAGAGAGATGGCGCTGCGGATCAGGTCCACCTCCTCCGGGGACTTGGTCTCCCGCAGCTCCTCCACCCAGCCGTCGGCCGATTGCAGCCGATCCGCACCCAGCTTCTCCGCCAGCTTGCGGTACTGGGTGTAGGCCAGGTGCTGGGCCTCGAAGGCCAGGGGCACACCGTCTTCCAGCAGCCCCTCGACCAGGCCCGTCAGGCCCTCCTCCGCCCGGGTGACCACC
>CAZIBA010000218.1:0-4998 GCA_964536795.1 uncultured Planctomycetota bacterium
GGGAGACCGCTACCGTCGCCTGCCTGCGGTACTCATCGTCTTCCCCGCGAATATGGGCCAACGTCAGGTCCTTGTGGCTGATTCGCACCTGTCCCGTATCTTTGTCACCAAGAACGAAGTGGTACGCTACGTGGAGAACGGCGTAATAGTACCGGTTCGCCGCGCAATCATAGTGCCCCTTCTGGCGCAGCATCTCAGCGCTGACGAAAGCTCGCTGGGCTTTCCACAGGCGTGGCCATCCCCCTTCGTCTGGGGCGTACGAAGCGATGTCTTCCGGAGCAACCATCCGACCCCCCGCTCGCCAGGACCCACAATGGTCCCCGGAAGCCGTCCTCGGGTCAAGCGAAATCCTTGCCGAGGCGGCGTAGGGCAGAACGGCAGCCCACTTTCGAAGAAACACGCGTTCTCGACACTGCCAGGACGGCTATCTTCACCTCCATTATATCATCGGCACGAGCTCCCGCAACACGAGACCGGAAATCAACTGCGTGGGGGGTCCAGCACTGTGGTCACCGAGCTACACGACCGATCCCCGGTGACTCGGCAAAGGGAGATGTCACCGTCGCCGAGCCGAAGGAAAGAGCCAGCGTAGTGGGGGGAGACCCAGCAGCCGGTGTTGGCGTAGAGGACGCCTCCGGGCAACCTGGTCAGGGCCGGGCGGTGGGTGTGGCCCAGGATGACGAGCTTGGCGCCGGTCTCCCGTGCCCGTAGGCCAGCATACTGCTCGTAGTGGCCTGGGGGGAACCTGTCGGGCCGGGTCACAGGGGTAGGCATCCACCGCCAGCGCCAGCCCGCTTTGTCCACGTCCCGCCAGCCCAGACGCTCCAGGAGACCGGCGAGGGCCGTCACTGACCGGCCCACAAAGCCCAGGCTGGAGTTGAAGGGGTCGGCCTGGTGGCCGTGCTCTGTTAGCAGCAGGGGATGGTAGCCCGTAGGCCAGCGCCACTCCGGGGGCTTACCGTAGGATGCATCGTGATTGCCCCGAAGCAGGCGGTAGTTGTGGAGGCGCCAGAAGAGGGGTCCGTAGTGGTCCCGAACCCGCCGAATGGCGCACTGCCAGAGCTCGAAGACGTCACCAAGGATGATGAGTTCCCCACCCTCCTCCTCCACCTCCTCCGCAAGAAACCACTCGAAGGCGTCCCGGTGCGCACCCTCGGCGAAGTCGTCAGCTCGCCCGCCATCGCCCAGGTGCAGGTCGGAGACGAAATACAGGGGGTGAGGAGGCGCCAGGTCCAGCGGCTGCTCAGCCAGAACCCGCGTGTGGAACTTCATTGGAACCGTTCCCCTTTCTGAATCTCACGTATCGGCCACAGGCCGCGCATCGGCGAACCCGCAGCCGCCACGAGCAGCCGGTCACGAAGGAGCAGACCGCATCGTCCACGAACTCGCTCGAACCACACGCCGGGCAGGCTTCGGCGGGCAAGCTCATCGAGGGGTCGAACCATCGGCCCTGTTCACTGCCTTCTCGATGTATTCCAGTTTGGTCTCGATGCGAGCCAGTCGCTCCTGCACGGGGCAGCCCTGCTCGTGGAGCTTGATGCGGTCGGCCAGCTTCTGATCGATGCCCCGGTGAAGGGCCCAGCCTTGAGCCAGCAGCGCCAGCAGCGCACCGCCCACGATGACCACGGCCGTAGTCGTGGCGCCGTCGTCGGCAGCGCCCGTCAGGCACAGGCAGAAGAGCAGGGCGGCCAGCGCCCGGACCGCTCTCCGGGTTATCTCAAGAGCTTTCTGCATCGGTTGCGTCCTCGAGGAGCTTTTCCAGACCGGCAATGACCGTCTTGACGAGCTGCTGGAACTGCTCACTTTGCAGGAACTCCAGCAGCTTGGGTATGAGGGCAATCAGCAGTTTCTCCAGCATGGCTCTTCCCTCCCAGAACGATGACGTAGGTCTTGTGGCTCCCAATGTCGGAAACTGCAAATGGCATGGCCCACCAGGGCCGGCCGAAGTCGGGCATGATGAGGACGACGGTGACGTCGCCGCCCGGACAAGGGGCTGAAGCCCCTTGCCTATCTTGCGGCCCTGCAAGCCCCCGGAGCGCAGGGGTAGCCGCTCCGACGGCGCGGGCGATGCCCTCGGCCGTGAAGGGCGTGGCCGTGCAGCCCACCAGCAGGAACAGGAGCAACACCGCAGCAATTCGTCTCATTTCCTCGTCTCCTTCGCTCGCCCGCCCCGACTCGTTCGACGAGGTCGGGATGGCTCCCGCCGGGCCCGCCGTCGGACGGGCGGTCGAGGGGGCATCTGCGTGGCTTGCCATTGGGTCAGCACTTCCAGCAACTCCCGCACCCGCGCCGGGTAGGTGTGGCGGGCCAGGCAGGTTTCCCGGGCGGCAGCGGCCAGGTCCTCCCGCTCCTCTTCCTCACGCAGGTAGTGGCGGATGCGCTCGGCGAGGTCGACAGCGTCACCGTGGCGGTAGAGACCCACCTCGCCGTGGGGGAAGAGCGAGCTGACCTCGGGCCGGGCGTCGCTGGTGAGGAGAAAGCTGCCCGTGGCCGTGGCCTCGAAGACCCGGGTGTTGACGCCCACGGCCGGGATGGCCCGGCGGTTGGTGCGCCCGGCAAAACTCACCATCTCGTCCCGGGGGACGTCCAGGACGATGCGACTCGCCCGCATCAGCTCCACGTACTCGGCGTGGTCCACCGTCCCTTGCCTCCAAACACGAGCCAAGGGGCTGAAGCCCCTTGCCCGGCCGGCGCGGTCGGGGCCGACGATGCGCCAGCTCACCTCGGGTGTGAGCTCGTAGGCCCGGCTCAGCAGCTCGGCCCGCTCCGGAAGAACGCTGCCTGCAAAGGTGACGTCCACCATCCCGTACCTGCTCGGCCCGGGCTTGTGGACGCGCGGGTCGGCAGCCAGGGGCAGGTACCAGCACTTGTGGGGACCGTGGACGCCACAGGTGTTGGGGTCGTTGGTGAAGACGACGTCGAAGTGGCGGCCGTAGCGCTCGGACAGGTCCACTTCCTGGGGCTCGTCCACCAGCCAGACGGCGGTCGGGTAGTGCACCTCCCGGAGCAGTACGTGGGGGAATCGGCGGCCGTGGACGGTGAGCAGCAGGTCGGCCTTGACGTTGGTGAGGGCCCCCCGGCCGATGGTGCGCAGGCAGTCCCGGCAGAGCCGTTTCACCCGGTGGCCGAGCGCACCAAGGGCCCACTCCACCGCAGCATCCACGTGGGCGGAGAAGTGAAAGCCTCCGGGCACAAAGAGCACGTCCATGGTTGTCACCTCTGCAGCATTTGGATAGAGTCGGGCCGGGTGGGGGCGTAGCTCAATAGGATAGAGCAACCTCGTGCTAAGGGGATGGTTGTGGGTTCGGGTCCCACCGCCCCCGCTCGCAAGAATCTGACAAGATTTGGACTTTTTGGTTGCCATGTGCTGCCGATAGAGTATATTGAAGTTAGCACGAGGTAGTGGGACGATAAGTTCCGCAACCATCTTCGGAGAAGGCCGGCGGAGTGGGCAAGCTGCCGGCCTTTCTCTTTCCCGCCCTGCGTCTGATTGCCACCCCTGCCCTGCCCCCATGGGCGCTGAAGCGGAAACCCCCGGAACAAAGAGCACGTCCATTGCTACACCTCTACAGCGTGCGACCACGCAGAACACGGAGACCACAGAGCACAGCAACAGAAACAAGTGCGGGTCACGGCCACACCGACGGAGTCTGTTCGCTCTTGCTTCCCGCCCTCCTCTGTGCTTTCCTCTGTGCTCTCTGCGGTCTCTGTAGTTCATCATTCCCAGCTCAGGGTGCTGATGGGTGAGAGGTTCTGGACCTGGATGCCCATGGCGCGTATCTGCACCAAAAGTTTGGTCAGGTCCTCCTGGACCCGGGCCTTGTTTCTCTGGAAACTCTTCACCCTGCGGTCGACGTCGAAGTCCGTCTCGTGGTAGAAGTGCATCTTCACCGGCTTGCCGCCCGCCTTCGCCGAGGCTTCGGCGGGTGAAAAGTCCATGCCGATGACCTTGATGACACCGGCCCCCAGGTAGGCGGCCATGGCCAGCGCAGCGAAGCCCGAGTTCCTGCTGGTGGGCAGGGGCCGCCCCCGGGCGACGTCGCCGTAATCGCAGGCGGGGAAGACGCAGTAGGGCTGACAGCGCTCTATGACCTTCATCGTCCCCCGGGGCCGGAGCACGGTGAGCAGCTTCACGCCCGGCGGCCGCCAGCCCTGGGCCGGGGTCACGTCGTAGCAGAGCGTGTAATCGCAGATGTCCGCGTACCACTTCCAGGCCCAGTTGGTGGAAAGTACGACGACGCACTCGACGGAGCGCGTGTCCACCGTCTCAGGAGCCGGGTCCTCGCCCGGCAGGAGCACGCTGGGTCCGCAGGCCAGCACCAGCACCGTCTTGCCCCGGTGGACCTGCCACAGGTCCCCCCAGTCCACACAGCCCTGGTGGCGGGGCAGGCCCGGTTCCTCCTCACTGGGCTCGTAGTCGGGGCACTTCCGACAAAGATAATCGTGGGCCTGCTCGTGGCGGGCGCAGGCATACGCGGGAACCGTCTTGGTCCTGCCCCCGCAGCACTTGACCTCCGTCTCGCCCGTCTGCTCGCCCCGGTGTACGCAGGGGATGCGCAGGCGCAGGGCACTGGTGCGGTGAGCGCTCAGGGCCTGCTTCAAGGCGGGGTTGGTCCTGCAGACGACGCAGAACTCGGCGTCCACCTCGAGCTGGTAGCGGGAGCAGGGGAAGGCTCTCTGCTCCGCCCTGCGTAGCGGCTTCGCAGAGCCAGGGTCGCCTCCCGCTGCCAGCCGACAGCGGAGGTCCTTCCTGGCCCGGCCCGCCTCCAGTTTGGCCCGGAAGAGGCCGGTACGGTCGCCTCGACAGTGCTCACACATCGACGGGGGCGCGGGTCCGCCGGTGAGGGCACAGGTGCCGACCCGCCCGACGGATCCATGGGCCAGGTGTGGACAGTCCGGCCGGCGCTGAAGTTTCGGCGGACGAGCTATATCGGCCATATCGTCACCTCTCCACAGTCAGGGGGCGGACCATCAATCAAGCACGTATCACTGAAGGTG
>CAZIBA010000219.1:0-1509 GCA_964536795.1 uncultured Planctomycetota bacterium
GTGCTGCTGCCGGAGTTCTACCAGCGTGACGACCTGGTCCCATTGGGCCTCCGCCACCGTCTGACCAAGACCTACTTCGACCACGGGGCCACCTGGGGCAATGTCCGGCACGCTGTCCGCCACGACGCTCGCCGACACCCGACGTGCAGCACCCGCTTGCTCATGTTTGACTGCGTGGCCAATCTCGCCTCACCGGTGATGCTGGACCTCGGCGTGATGGACATCGACCCCACCGGTAAGTCGGAACTGGCCGAAACGTTCGCCGACATCCGGTCCGTCCAGGAAGTGCGCGCCCGCACCGAACCGGTCCCCTATGCTGCGCTTCTGCACTCGCGCACGACACACGAGCTTTTCACCAGCCGATATGACGAAGCCTTTGAAGGGATGTACCGGCTCATGGTGGAACACCACATCCCCTTCGAGATCGTCAACGAGGTCGGCGTACAGCGCGGCGAGCTGGAGCAGTACCAGGTTATGGTCATTCCGGATGCTGTATCGCTCGGCGACGAAACGGTGGCCGGCATCCGCGCGGCGGTCGGCCGCGGGCTTGGCGTCGTCGCCACACACATGACCGGCCTGATGGACGGTCACGGGCGCTCCCGGAAGCAACCGGCCTTCGCCGATCTCTTCGGCGTCACGATGCGCGGTCTCGTCGCGTACGAACCACGCCGGGGGCACACGGACGACCCGCTGCTGGAGTTGCCCGACATCGAGACGGAGCCGTTCCTGCACTACGGCAGTGTCGAGCCGGAACATCCTCTTGCCGGGGGTATGTCTTCTGAATCACTCCTGCATTTCCACGGGGGTTACGTCGTGCTCGGCCCTGGGAAGGAGTGCCAAGTCCTCGGCTTCATCCACAGCACGGACCAGGCTCGACTCCACGGTCGGCCGTACAACCGTCCGGGCATCTACCCGGGCCCGGCGCGCTGGCCCTTGGCTGTGACCCGCGCGACAAACCAGGCCCGGCTGGCCTACTTCGCTTCCCAGGCTGATGCCCTGTGGCGGCGCGCCAACGCGCCCGAACTGGAGGAGCTCCTCCTTCGGTGCATCCTCTGGGCTGGAGGTCCACCGCCGCTCGACTGCGCCGGCGTTCCCCACTCGGTGGAGGTCCGGCTCTTGAGCGACCCTGGGCAGAAGCTCTTCCAGATACTGCTTGTGAACCTGACGACGAATCCCTTGGTGCGCTCGCCGGGCGGATGGGGCGTCGTCCGGTACGTTACGCCGCAGAAGGGGCTTGTGATCAGGCTGCGCACGAAAGGGAAGGTCAGGAGTATCTCCAGCCTGAAAGGCGTTTCCCTATCTCACTCAACGGAAGATGGAATGGTACAGTTGGGAATACCCGTTCTGGAGCTCTATGACAGCATCACGGTTGAGTGTGCATGACCTCGAGCAAACTGGGAGGCGAAGGGCTCAATCGCTCGTCCATGCGTGGAGGATCTGCGCAAGCTCTTGAGCCCGCCCTTGGTCGATTTCCTCAATCTCACCGAGAAGCCGAGCAGGCCAGTAGCC
>CAZIBA010000219.1:1519-4993 GCA_964536795.1 uncultured Planctomycetota bacterium
GAGTCAGGATAGACAAAGATGGCCGGAATACCCATCTCCTTATACCGTGGAAGCCTTCTGGATTGACCTGGTCCTTGGCCATGATGTGCTCCCTGCTCAGCGACAGTGCCCTCGCGGGGACGAGTCTATGGCGGCGTGCGGGCCCAGCGCAAGGCTGAATTGCGGCTCAGCGTCCCCAGGCGTGCATAAGACCTGGACTTCCCAGCTCAAGCCTCAAGTGGCGACGCGTTACAGGAGGCGGTTCCGGCGCCGGGAGTGGAGTATGCGGTGTATGTGCCCGCCGGTCAGGACTCGGTAACGCTGGACCTCTCAGCGCTGGCCGGGCCGGCAGCGGTGAGCTTCTACAATTCGCGCACCGGCGCGGTGGACTCCATGACTTCGCTGGAGGGAGGTGGCTTTCGGGCCATCGCCATCCCCGACAGCTCCCAGGATTGGGCCCTGCTGCTTGTACCGGGAGCGGCCGGGAGGGCGCTGCCGGACGCTTCCGCAGCACCAGGCCAGGATTGAGCGTGCACACCTGGACCAGCAGTCGCTTCGCGGTGTCTCCGCAGCGTGTGTCGCCCCGACGCTCGGGGTACGCGGGTTATCCTTGACGACTATGGCGTCGGTGATGCCGGTGACTCGTTGAGTTTCCAGCAGGCCCGTTGGATGAGAAGGTGCGGAAGCACGTCGAGATGCGGCCCGTCTTCTCCAGGTGACCCAGGGAGGTGCGGAGGCATTCCCGGCCCACGCACACGGAGAGGTGCCTGACCCGTTCCCTGTTTCTGGCCCAAGCGTTTCGGCTGCTCCTCCCGGCTTTGGCCTACAACCTTGTGGCTGCCTATCGGAAGCCGCCCCCAGTGCCTCTGCTGGATTCTCTGACCTCGCCCAACCCTGACCTGCAGACGCCAACGTCGCCAAGGTGTCTCACCACTCCGGGAAACGATCCTTGACGCTGGCCCCGGCTCGTTTCATAAACTACTGAAGGTCGCGCTGAGCGCAGATGAGTGCCGGAGCTGGGCAAGCGCGAGGCTACGCTGATCGCGGGCCTGGCCAAGAAACCACGACTTGTGCAAAGGAGTCTTCTGCTGAGCTGCCCGAGCACCCTCCGATCACGCCACCCGTCCTTTTCCTGGGCGTTGGCAGCGAGCGTGGGCCTGTTGACCGCATGCCGAGCGGCCCTGGCGGCTGAGACAGTCTTTCCCGGCCGTGAATGGGTGGTGGGCTCGCCCGAGCAGGTGAACCTGGACCCGACGAAGCTCGATGCATTCGCCAGCCGCGTCGGCGGTGACGGCGTCGTCGTGCGCGACGGCTACCTGGTGAAGACGTGGGGCGATCCGACCAAGCGGGGCGACTGGGCCTCGGCAAGCAAGCCGGTGATTAGCACTCTCCTCTTCTTTGCCGCGGAGGAGAAACGGTTCCCCTCGGTGGATGCTTCGGTGCGTCCTTGGGTACAGAAGCACTGGCCCGGCAAGGACCTCATCGAGAAAGACCACACCATGACCTTCCGCCACTTAGCAGACATGACCAGCGGGTACGCCCGGGCCGAAGCCCCGGGCACGCACTGGGCCTACAACGATTACGCCATCAAGCTCTACGCCAGCCTGCTCACCACCGTGTTCGACCAGACCCTCGAAGAGGCGCTCAGGGAACGGCTCTCAACGCTTGCCTTCGAGGACGGCGGCGTCTTCGGTTCGCGGGGCGGTTTCGGTGTGGACGCCAGTCCCAGGGACTTTGCCCGGATCGGCCTGTTCTGGATGCACCGGGGACGGTGGAAGAAGCAGCAGCTCCTGCCCCGCGAGTTCTTCGACCGATACATGAAGCCCGACGTTTCGGCCGACCTCCCGCGCACGAAGGAAGCGGGAACCGACTACCTGGGCATCGGGACCCACGGGGGCGGCAGCGACCAGTCGGCCTTGGGCCCGGGGGTCTATGGGTTCAACTGGTGGTTCAACGAGCAACTCCCGGGGACGGACAAGCGCCTCGCCCCGGGCCTCCCTCGCGACACGATCCAGGCCAACGGTCACTGGGGTCGCGAGGTCATGATTGTCATCCCGAGTCTGCGGATGGTGGCGGCGGCACGCGGGAACTGGGGTGGCATGGACCTGCGCCACGCCCAACTCCTCATGGAGGCCGTCACGGATCCCAAGCCCGACGCTCAATCCGCACGGTGACGTAGCTACCGACGGGACGAGGCAGCGGCCAGGATGCCGGACCTTCCCATGAGGGACACCCGGCCTGAATGCGGCTGCGACCTGCTGTGGTCAGGTGCCGCTATCTGAGGGCCGATGGAGGGACGAGCGATGGTGCGCGACCGGGTCTTGCACAACGGAATACAGCTGCCCGAACGCTGGCCTCCATCGGAGGCGTACGACCTCGAGAAGCCTACGCCCTACCTCGTCTCTCCGCCCGAGGTCTCCCCATCGACATTCGCCGTCAGCTCTTCGTGGACGACTTCCTCGTCGGAAGCACGGCCCTGAAACGCACCTTCCATACGTCGGGGCAGTTCGCCGACAATCTGGACCGACGCCCCGCCAGCGGCCCCGGACTCAAGGCGCCCGCAGACACACCGTCGGCCGCACCCCCGGTCATGCCTGATGGCTACCAAGGGGACGCACGCCTACCGTGAGGGCTCAAGGCCGACGCGCGCCGATGGACGCCGCCTCCCGAAGCTCAACCGTCCCGCCGCTGACCAAGTCCATCCGCCTAACGGAGAAGGAGTCGTCGCCCGAGAAGACCAGGTACAGGGTGAGGCCGTCCTCGGAGATCCACTTGGCGGGGAAGTGCTGGGCCTCTCCCCACCCTCCCGCGCCGGCCACCATGGGACCCCCTTCCCACTCCTCGGTGTAGAACACCGTGGTCCAGGGGCCCCAGGGCTCGCACGAATCGTAGATGCTGAAGTGGTTCAGGCCGCCGGCCCGCCCCCGGCTCCGCATGGTCATGAGGTAGCGGCTCAGGGGACGGTTGTAGACCACGTCCATCCGGTTGCAGCCGCCCGGAAAAACGAAGACATCCCCTCGCTGACCGATGTCCGCTGTCCATGTCGCTTCGCCGGCGTCATCGCGGGATTGGAAAAACTCGTACGCGTCGCGGTCGGCTATCCGGTCCTTGGGAACGCGGGCGAGGA
Source organism: uncultured Planctomycetota bacterium (assembly GCA_964536795.1). Lineage (GTDB taxonomy): Bacteria > Planctomycetota > DG-23 > CBDVDV01 > CBDVDV01 > CAZIBA01. Next base: position 4,626 of record CAZIBA010000219.1, read on the forward strand.
CCACGGTGTCGGCTTCGCGGTAGGCGCTGGGAGTGTTGGGCGAGTAGCTGTAGACGTAGTCGTCACGGGCTCCGTCGTAGTTTCGCCCGAAGTTCAGGAAGCACGGGTAGCCGAGCTCGGCGAACTCCCAGTCCGCCCACTGCCACGTGCGGGCGCGGTCTGTGGACCAGGCGAGCCGGGACTCGCATCCCGCTCCATCGGCGTTTCGGACCCACATGTAGAGAGTTCCCTCGACCATGAGCAGGCCGCTGGCCTTCTCTCCCGACGCGCCGTTGCCGGTACGTTCCCCTGTGGCCGAGCGGATGTTGATTCCCCGGAAGTCAGCAGGCGCGCCTGTCACCCTGGCGAACCCCAGGCTGAGCTTCACC
>CAZIBA010000220.1:0-4987 GCA_964536795.1 uncultured Planctomycetota bacterium
ATCGGACACGCACGGGAACCCGCACGCCAGCGGGCCCAGGGACGGCCTCACCCCCGAGGTGAAGGCCCGGCTGGCCCGGGCCGTGGGAAGCGAGCGGGTGAGCACCCAGCCTGAGGACCTCCTGGTGGCCAGTTACGACGCCACCGCACAGGCCGCCTTGAGCGGTGCCCGGGGTCAGGCGGAGATGGTCGTCTTCCCCGAGCAGACGCTCCACGTCCAGCGGGTGCTCCGGGTGGCCCACGAGCTCCGCATCCCCGTCTACCCCCGGGGGGCGGGAACCGGGCTCACGGGCGGGGCCGTCCCGGTGGCCGGGGGCATCGTGCTGGACCTCTCCCGGATGAACCGCATCATCTCCATCGACGAGGGGAACCTGGTGGCCACCGTGGAGCCGGGGGTGGTGGTGAGCGAGTTTCAGCAGGAGGTGGAGGCCCGGGGGCTCTTCTATCCGCCCGACCCGGCCAGCGCCGAGTACTCGACCGTAGGGGGGAACGTGGCCGAGTGCGCGGGTGGGCTGCGGGGGCTGAAGTACGGCGTGACCCGGGACTACGTGCTCGCCCTGGAGACGGTGCTGGCCACGGGCGAGGTCATCCACACCGGCCGGGGGACGCTCAAGTCGGTGACCGGGTACGACGTCACCAAGCTCCTCATCGGCTCCGAGGGCACCCTCGGGGTCTTCACCGAGATCACCATGAAGCTCTTGCCCCTGCCCGAGGCAATGCAGACCTTCCTGCTCTTCTTACCCAGTGCCGAGGCGGCCGGACGCTGTGCCTCGCGCATCATCGCCCGGCGCATTCTCCCCCGGGCCCTGGAGTTCGTGGACCGAACCACCTTCGAGTGCGTGCGGTCCTACCGGGACTTCGGCTTCCCGCCCGGGGCCGGGGCCGTGCTCCTGGTCGAGCTGGACGGCCCTGGGGAGGCCATTGATCGGGAGCGCGCGGTCGTGGTGGAGGTGGCCAGGGAACTGGGCGCCTTCGAGGTGGTCCAGGCCGAGGACGAGAACGAGCGGGAACGGATGTGGGAGTTCCGCCGGGTGGTTTCAGCGGCGCTCTTGAGCCGGAGCCCCAGCCGGGTCAACGAGGACATCTGCGTCCCCAGGAGCCGCATCCCCCAGATGCTCGGCTACCTGGAGCAACTGAGCCGGGAGTTCTCCCTTCCCATCGCCAACTTCGGGCACGCCGGCGACGGCAACATCCACGTCAACATCCTCGTCGACGGCCAGAACCCCAACCACCTGGAGCGGGCCGAACGGATCGTCGAGCGCCTTTTCCAACGGACCGTCGAGGTCGGCGGCACCCTCTCGGGAGAGCACGGCATCGGATTGACCAAGTCGCGTTACCTGGCCCTGGAGGTGGGGACCACGGAGCGTCGGCTGATGCGCCAACTGAAGCAGCTCTTCGACCCCCACGCCATCCTCAACCCCGGCAAGCTCTTCCCCGACCAACCCGCCTCGGAGACCTCGTCCGAACCGCCTCGGGAGCTCAGCCGGTGAGCGTGGCAGCCCGGGTGTCCGTCCGCGCCGACACATCCCGCACGCGGCCCACGTCCTGGCGCCTGCTCGCGGAAGAACTGGAGCTCTGCTCCCGCTGTGGCAAGTGTCGCAGCGTCTGCCCCGTCTTTGCCGAGTCGCTCAACGAGGCCATGGTAGCGCGGGGACGGATCGAACTCCTGAAGGCACTATTGGGGGGACGCCTTCGCCCCACACGCCAACTTGCGCGCTACCTGAACTCCTGCGTGAAGTGCCTGCGCTGCGCCAGCGTCTGCCCGTCTGGGGTGGACTTCAAACTCGTCGCCGAGGCCGTCCGCGACTGGGTGAGCCGGGAGCAACTTCTTCCCCTGACGGCGCGGATAGGCATCGAGACCCTGACCCCCCATCGTTGGCTGTTTGACGTCGCCGTCCGTGCCGCCAGGGTGCTCCAGAGGTTCGTTCCGCCCGGGGAAGGCCTGCCCATTCGCCACCTGCCGATGATGCTCTACGGGGTGCGGAGTCTTCCCCGGTTGGCGTCCCGGTCCATCCTCGAGCGCTACCGTCGGCCGGTGGGCCCGGCCGACGCGCCTCTGACGGTGGCCTACTTCGTGGGCTGCCTGCAGAACTACGTCTTCACCGACGCGGCCGAGGCCACCATCGAGCTCCTGACCCGTCTGGGGTTCCGCGTGGTGGTGCCCAGCGGGCAGGTGTGCTGTGGCACGCCGGCGCTGAGCATCGGCAGCATGCGGGTGGCCCGCAGTCTGGCTCGGAGGAACGTGGCCCAGTTCGAAGCCTCGGGTGCCGACGTGGTGGTGGTGACGTGCGCCACCGGGGGCAGCGCGCTCAAGACCGAGTATCCCGACCTCATCGGCGAAGCGGGCCGACGCTGGGCCCAGCGCACCTACGACCTCTCGGAGTTCCTCACCCGCTTTGCCGACGTGAGTGAGCTCGCGGTCGGGGACGAGCGGGTGGGGGAGCCTGTCAGCTATCACGACCCCTGTCACCTGCGCTGGGTGCAGGGGGTGTACGAGGAGCCCCGCCAGCTCCTAAGGCGAACCGGGCCCTACGAGGAGCTTTCGGGGGCCGAGCTCTGCTGCGGGATGGGTGGCGTCTTTTCCCTCTTCTACCCCAAGTTGAGCGAAGACATCGCCCGCAGAAAGCTCCCGGGTCTGGAGGCCCTGAGGGCGAAGACGGTGGCCACCGAGTGCCCGGGGTGTCGTCTCCAGTTGGAAGCGCTCATCGGCAAAGAGGGGCTTCCGGTACGGATGAAGATGCTGGCCGAGGTGCTTCGGGACCGGCTTTCAGCAGAGGGCCCCTCGACGGGCGAGGGCTGAGGGCCGGTCGTCAGCCAGTCCTTTGCGAGTTTTTCCTCAGTAGTTCTGTCAGTGTGCGGGCATTCTCGATGGCGAAGGCCTGGGCGTCGTTGTTGAAGTAGACGAAGGCGTCCCGTCCCTGGTCCAGGTGCTTCGTCAGGAGCTCGGCGTCGCGGGCGAGCGCCTGGTGACTGTAGCAGCCCGCGTAGCGCCCACCGAAGCCGTGGCGACGCACGTAGATGAAGTCGGCCGTGGCCACGTCGGACACCTCCACCCCGACGTAGTCGTTCCACACCAGGGCGCAGCCTGCTTCGCGGAGCTGCCCGTAGACGTGGTCGTCGAGCCAGCTCCCGTGACGGAACTCGAAGGCGAAGCGGAGCTCTCGACTTGGGTCCCGCCCGCGCATTAGCTCCAGGAAGCTCCCCAGCAGGGAATCGTCCCGGTGAAGGGAAGGCGGGAGCTGCACCAGAACGGGTCCGAGCTTCTCCTTGAGTCGGCAGGCCCCGGAGAGGAACCTGTCGAGCTCGCCTCCGACGTCGGCCAACCTCTTCCGGTGGGTGATGAAACGGTTCATCTTGACGGCAAAGACGAAGCCTTCGGGCGTGCGTTCCCGCCAGCCGTCGAAGGTGCTGTCCTTGGGCTGACGGTAGAAGCTGGCGTTGAGTTCGACGGTGGGGAAGTGCTCGACGAAATACTCCAGCCACCGCCGTTGGGGCACGTCGGCCGGGTAGAAACGTTCGCGCCAGTGCTGGTAGCTCCAGCCACTGGTTCCCACCAAAGCACGGGTTCCGGTCATAGCGAGTCCCCTACGTTTGTGAGGCGTCGAGCAGGTGCAGGTTGCCGACGCGTACGCGTGTCAGTCCCGCGTCGGTGGCCGTCTCGGCCGCCCGGAGGGCGTGCTCCCGGGTCGTTACGGGAAGGTCGCTCATCGCAAACTGGGGGTGGAAGGCCAGGAGCACGTAGGGGATGTGGGGGTCGAGCCCGGCGATGAAACGGGCGATGCCCCTCACCTCCCCTTCGTCGACGTAGCCCGGAACCAGGAGAGTGCTGGCGAGCAGGAGCGGCGGGTCGGGCCGCTCCCCGACGCGAGCAGCGATCCGCTTGAAGTTGGCATGCGTACGTTCGTTGCCGACGCCGCACAAGGCCCTGTGAAGCTTCGGGTCCCAGGCCTTGAGGTCGAACTTCACCGTTCCCCCCGTACGAAGGGAGAGCTCCACGGCCCGGTCGAGGAGCTTGGGGTTCATCGAACCGTTGGTCTCCCAGCAGATGCGCAGCACCCGCCCCTCTGCCCGTTCCAGGGCCAGCTCCGACGCTCGAAGAGCAAAGGGCATCTGCGGCGACGGGTCGCCGCCAAAGTAACAGATGCACGTGGTCCGCTCATCGACCGCGTCGGCCAACCCCTGCACCGTCCTGGTCCCGCCGCGGGCCGCGGCCTCACGGTGCTGCCAGTTCTGACAGAAGAGGCAGTCGAAGCTGCAGCCGTGGAAGAACACGGCCAGGTTCCGGCAACCCACCTCGGGACCCCGGGCCACGGAGTAGTCGGGGTACCCAGCCGAGGAGCCGCCCGCACACACCCAGTCGGCCACGCAGTTGGTCGGTAGTGGGTCGTGGTACCAGGAGACCAGGGCTCGCCTCGGAGAGGCGCCTTGCCAGCGGCCGGCAACGTTTCGGCGGACCCCGCAGTAGCCGACCTTCCCTTCGGCCACGCGACACTCGTTGACGCACAGGTTGCAGGGGAGGCCATGGGGGTCGTCCGGCGGCTCCGGCGGCAACTGCCAGCGGGAACGGACCCGTGCGTGTCCAGAAGCGAGGAGGGCTTCCGCCTCGGGTCCGCCCGTGCGTACGCACTGCAGGCAGGACTGGAGCCCTTCCGAGACGAGTGGTGAGTACTTCCCGCAGAGCGCGCACAGGGCCATGGCTCGGTCCCCTCGGTCGTTACTCGCAGCGAGTATATCGGCTGCGGAACCGGCCGGCAACCGAGGCGCCACAGTTCGGACAACGACCCTCCACGAGATGTACACGGGGCTCGCCGCCGGGCCGGCGTTCGATCACCACCCGGCCACAATCAGGGCAGGAGGTGTCCTCGGCCGGGTGGCCGGGGACGTTGCCGATGTAAACGTAGCGGAGCCCCTGGGCCAGCCCCAGCCGCCGGGCTTCCTCGAGCTTGGCTACGGGCGTCGCGGGCACGTGCGCGAGCTCCAGGTGGGGG
>CAZIBA010000221.1:0-4960 GCA_964536795.1 uncultured Planctomycetota bacterium
ATACCGACGACGTGTTCTCCGGTGTGGACGGTGGCATGCCCATCGCCCTGGTCCTGCCGGACCAGGACGGCCTGGGCACCTTCGTCATCCCCAGCTCGGTGATGCTCGTGGCCGGGGGGCCCCACCCGGAAGCGGCCCGGAAGTTCGTGCGCTTCCTGCTGGCGCCCGAGGTGGAGAAGCTGTTGGCCTTCTCCCGTGCCCGGCAGATTCCCGTGCGGGCCGAGGTGGCCCGACCGAAGGAACTGGAGCCCCTGGCCTCCCTTCGGGCCATGGACGTGGACTACGGGCGGGTGGCCGAGCGGATGCCCGGGACCGCCCGCAGACTGGAAGAGCTCTTTCTGAGATAGGTGGACTGGGGGAGCGCCCTGTCGGAACCACGCGCAGGTCGGTCACGACCCTCCGGGACGCTGGCCAGGTACTGGCCGTGGCTGCTGGCCTTTGCTGCGCTGGTGGTCGGTCTCTACCTGGTCAGGCTGGGGGGCCGGGCCAACTGGGCCCAGTGGGTGGCGCCCACCGCGGTGGGGTCGGCCTGGCGAAGCCGTGGCCTTTTCCTGGCCAGCGTGAAGCTGGCGGCGTGCGCGCTGGGGTTGGCGCTGCTTCTCGGGTTTCCCGTGGGGGTACACCTGGGGAGGAGGGGGAGCGCGGCCGTGGCCGCGCTGACGCTGGTGCCACTGACCTTGCCCCCCCACGTGGCCGCCTACGTCTGGCGGTTCACGCTGGAGGACCTGGCCGAGCTGGTGTCTTCGGGGGCGGCGTGGTGGCGGTCGCCCCGGTGGAGCTTCCTGGGGTCGGCCTGGACGTTGGCGGCCATGTACTGGCCGGTGGTGGCGCTGCCGGTGGCCCTGGCCATGCGGGTGCGGGGCTCGCGGGTGGAGGAGGAGCTGGCCACCGTGGCTCGTCCGCGGGCGGTGTTCTGGCGGGCCGTGGTTCCGGGTCTCCTCCCGGGGCTGGTGGCCGGTGGGGGGGTGTTCTTCCTGCTGGCCCTCTCCAATTACGGCGTGCCCCTGATGTGGAACGTTCCCTCGCAGAACGTGGCCGTGTTCGCCCGGCTGGCCGCATTCTTCAGCCCCGGTGAAGCCATGGCGTTGGCGCTGCCGCTCCAGGTGCTGGTGCTGGTGCTTTCGGTCCTGGGGGTGGTGTGGCTGTCCCGGCGGTCGTACGGCTTCGACCTGAGCCGGGTCCACGTCGGTCGGGGTGCGGGCCTGGCGGGGGGCGGGCGCTGGTTCTGGGGGGCGACGTGCGGGGTGCTGCTGGCGACGGTGGGCTTGCCTCTGGCTGCTTTGCTGGCCGGGCCGGGGACGACGACCATGCTCAAGGCGAACTTCGTGGCGGGACGCGACCCCTACCTCTGGGGTCTGGTACTGGCCACCCTGGGGGCGACGGGGGCCACGGTGCTGGGGCTGGTGCTGGCCGTCGCGTTCAGGGGGGCCAATCGGGTGGCGGTGGGAGTGGTGGAGGTCGTCGGGCTGTCGGCGCTCTTTGTGCCGGCGACCATCCTCTGTCTCCTGTGCGCGGGGATGCTGGCAGGAGGGCGGTGGTTGGAGGCCTTCTACTACAGCCTGGGCATTTTCCCGCTGGTCTACGGGCTGCGCTTCTTCTACATTTCCTGGAAGACGGTTCGACTGGTGCAGCGCTTCGAGGGACGGGAGCACCGCGAGGCGGAGCAGCTCATCGGCCTGGGTCCCCTGGCCCGGGCTCAGCTGGCGATTCAGGGACTGCTCCGTCCGGCCCTGGCGGTGGCCTGGCTGGTGGTCTTTGCGCTGGCGCTGGGTGAGTTGGAGATGGCCACGTTCCTGGCTCAGCCGGGACGTCAGCCCCTGAGTACCTTCTTGGACAACCTGATGCACTACGGCCGGTCGCCCTCGGTGGCCCAGTGGTCTTTGGTGGTGGTGGCCACCGAGGTGGCGGTAGCCTGGACGGTGTTGGCGCTGGGGCTTTCACAATGGCGGAAGTATCGGGTCAGAACCTGAGCAAACGGTTCGCCGACGTCTGCGCCTTGAGGGAGGTGTCCTTCGAGGTGTCGGCGGGGGGGGTGCTGTTGGTGCTCGGCCCCTCGGGGGCAGGAAAGACGACGCTCCTCCGGCTGGTCGCCGGTCTGGAGCGGCCCGACAGCGGCACCGTGAGCATCGGCGGAGACGTGGTCAGCAGGCCGGAGGCGCTGGTGGCCCCTCACCTCCGGGGTGTGGCCTTCGTCTTCCAGCGGCCCACGCTGTGGCCCCACCTGACCGCGCTGGACAACGTGGCCCTGGCCCTGGTGGGCCGCGGCCTGAGGCGGAAGGAGCGTCGCGCCCGCGCCTCGGAAGCCCTGAGCAGGCTGGGGATGGGGGGGTGGCTGCGGGCCCACCCGGCCACGCTCTCGGGAGGCGAACTTCAACGGGTGAGCCTGGCCCGGGCCCTGGTGGTCGAGCCGAGGGTGCTGCTCCTGGATGAGCCCTTCGCCTCGCTGGACGTCTCCCTGAGGCAGGACCTGGCCGGCGACCTGGCCGCCCTCAAGTCGGAGCGGGGGGTGACGATGGTCTGGGCCAGTCACCGCTATGAGGAGGCCCTGGCCCTGGCCGACCGACTGCTCCTCCTTCGAGATGGCGCCGTGGAGGAGAGCGGCAAGCCCCAGGCCGTCCTGGCTCGACCTCGGAGCGCCTTCGGGGCCCGCTTCCTGACCGACGCCAACCTGCTCCGCACTCAGGTGACCCAGGCGGGGCAGGCCAGGACGGTGCTGGGAGAAGTCGCCTGTCCCGGGGTCCGGCCGGGGGAGCCGGTGCTTCTGGCTGCCTCTCCCGACGCCTTCGTGGTCAGCTCCAACGGGTCGCTCCGGGGCACGGTGGTCAGCGCGGAGTTCCGCGGCCGCTACTTCGCCTACGGCGTGCAGCTTGGTGAGGAAAGGGTGCGGGTCCATCTGCGGGACCGCCTGGTGGCCGGTACGGAGGTGGCCCTCGAGCTGACGGCGTCGCCGGTGGTGGTGGAGGAGGACTGAGGCGGTGCACCGAGTTTTCGCATTGCTGGTCGTCCTGTTGGCCCTGGGCTGCGGGCGGGGGGCTGATGGGGGTGGGGCGGTCGAGCCCGTGGTCGTAGCCTGGGGGGGACCGGGGCGCACGCAGGGGCGCTTCGTCAAGCCCCGGGCGATGGCTGCCGGTCGAGACCGGCTCTACGTGGTGGACATGAGCGGGCGGATTCAGGTGTTCGACTTCGACGGGCGCTGGCTGGCTTCCTGGCGGCTTCCCCGGGTGGACCGGGGGTACCCGACGGGGATGGACGTCCGTCCCGACGGCTGCCTGGCCGTGGCCGACACGCACAACTACGTGGTCCGCATCTTCAGTCCTGAGGGGAAACTGCTCCAGGACATCGGTCGGGAGGGCCCGGGTCCGGGTGAGTTCACCTTCCTGACCGACGTGGCCGTGGCCCCCGACGGCAGCATGTACGTGAGCGAGCACGGCCGGGAGGACCGCATTCAGAAGTTCGATGAGGAAGGTCGTTTCCTCCTGACCTGGGGGAAGGCGGGGGAGGGCCCGGGCGAGTTTCACCGTCCCCAGGCCCTGACCGTGGACGCGGCCGGCGCGGTCTACGTGGCCGACGCGGCCAACCACCGCATCCAGAAGTTCTCAGGCGACGGGGAGCTGCTGGCCGTCTGGGGGTCGCCCGGAAGCGGACCCGGCGAGCTCCGCTACCCCTACGACGTCTGCCTGGTACCGGGGGGACGTCTGCTGGTCTGTGAGTACGGGAACAACCGGGTGCAGGCCTTCGACCCTGAGGGGCGCTCGCTGGGCATCTGGGGCCGGACCGGACGGGGTCCCGGTGAGCTGGCCACCCCCTGGGCCGTCGCCTGGGTGGAGGGACGGGGGTTCTACGTGCTGGACACGGGCAACCACCGTGTGCAGCTGTTCGTCGAGCCGACGCTGTTGGCGTCGTCGGTTCGCCTGAGGTAGCGAGCGAGCGATGGCCGTACACTTCGGCAACCCCTTGGCGCTGCTCCTCTTAGGGCTGCTGGTGCCGGTGGTGCTCTGGGCCCGGCGGTCTCTGGCCGGGCTGGGGAAGCTGCGCGGGGGCATTGCCCTGGGTCTCCGCGTCCTGATCGTGCTGCTGGTGGTCCTGGCCCTGGGCCGGGCCCGCTGGTCGTTCACCAAAGACGACCTTTCGGTCATCTACGTGCTGGACCGCTCGCTCTCCATCCCGGCCGACCGCCAGGCCTGGGCCCTGGACTACATCCTGGAGACGGAGAAGAGCAGGCCCAGCGGGGACACGGTAGGCCTGGTCCTCTTCGGAAAGGAGGCGGCCCTGGAGCGGCCGGCCGAGAGCCGACCGCTCTTCGACGTCAGCGAGGCCGAGGCGACCGATCCCTCGCGACCGGCCGACGAGGTCGTCAGTCTGCAGTCGGTCTTCTCCCCGGAGCGGACGGGCATCGCCCCGGCCCTCCGCCTGGCCCTGGGCGCCTTTCCACCCAGTGGCCGCAAGCGCGTGGTCCTCATCAGCGACGGCAACGAGAACGTGGGCTCGGCCGCTGAGGAGGCCGAGGCCTGCCGACGCAACGGGGTGCGCGTGGACGTGCTCCCCGTCGTCTACGCGTACCCGACCGAAGTGATGGTGGAAAAGGTGGTGGCCCCGACCAGCGTGGAGAAGGGGGAGAGCTTCGACGTGCGCGTGGTGGTCAGCTCCTCGCACGCCCACTCCGCCCGACTTCACCTGCTGGAGAGCGGCGACTTGATCGCCAGTGAGCCGGTGGAGCTCAGGGAGGGGCGGACCGTCTTTTCCGTCCCCCGTCAGGTGCCGGCCCCGGGTCACTATTCCTACAGCGCCACCATCGAGAGCGCCGAGGACACCCTCCACAGCAACAACCAGGCCGAGGCCTTCACCGTGGTCCGCGGTCAGGGTCGGGTGCTCTACGTCGAGGGCGACGTGGACCGCGCCGGGCCCCTCTACCAGGCCCTCACCTCCCAGGGCCTTGGTGTGGACCTGGTCGGCTACGAGG
>CAZIBA010000222.1:0-4947 GCA_964536795.1 uncultured Planctomycetota bacterium
GAGTCCATGCGCTACGGACACGACGACCTCACCAAACTCCACTACGCCAAGTGCATGGCCGCCTGTCTCGCCTACCTCATCCTGGGTCAGCAGGACCGGGTGGCCGTGGGCGTCTTCGACGAGGGGCTGCGCACCTACCTCGAACCCTCGGGGCGGAAGGGCCACCTCAGCCGCATCGTCGAGCGGATGGACGTGGAGGCGGGCGAGAAGAAGACCGACGTCGGTCTCATCCTCAACCAGTTCGCTGAACGCATCGGCAAGCGGGGCATCGTCATCCTGCTCTCCGACCTCTTCGACAGCCCCGAACACATCGCCCAGGGCATCCAGCACCTGCGCTTCGCCGGTCACGAGATCATCGTCTTCCAGGTGCTCGACCACTACGAGTGGACCTTCCCCTTCGAGGGGATGTGGAAGTTCCTGGGACTGGAGGAGTTCCCCGAACTGCTGGTCCGTCCCCGCGACCTCCGCGAGAGCTACCTCCGAGTCCTCGAGGACTTCAACCGCCGGGTGCGCTCGGTCTGCGACCGCAACCGCACCGACCTCATCCCGGTGGACACCGACGACCCACTGGACCTGGTGCTCACCAGCTACCTGGTCCGCCGGGAGAAGTACGCGGGGAGATGACTCGCGGGCAAGGGGCTGAAGCCCCTTGTCCAGCAGGGGGGGCACAGTAGGCCGCAGGCAAGGGGCTTCAGCCCCTTGTCCGACCGTTGGGCATTGGGTCACAGGTGTGCCCAGGCCGGTTCCGCCGTCGCCCTTCGGGCTATGGCGGACGGGCTTGCTTGTCGTGAGCGGAGTCGAACGGTCCGGCCTGGAGGGAGCCGGTGGGAGCAAGAGAGAGGGCCTGGTAAGCGATGCCCATATCCTTCCTGAAGACGGCGGTGCTGGGTGGGGCGGCTTTGGGGGTGCTGCCCGTCATCATCCACATCCTCAGTCGGCGTCGCTACCGGGTGACCATCTGGGCGGCCATGGAGTTCCTCCTGGAGGCCGTCCGCGAGAACGCCCGCAGGCTGATGCTCCAGGACATCCTGCTGATGCTCCTGAGGGTGCTCATCATCGTGCTGCTGGCGCTGACCCTGGCCCGACCGGTGCTGATGGGTACCGTGTTCGGCCTCTTCGGGGGGACGGCCGAGGTCGGGGCCCTCATCGTGCTCGACGACTCCTATTCCATGGGCTACCGCACGCCCTCCGGCTCCCTCTTCGACCGGGCCAAGGGCCAGGCCCGTGAGATCATCCGCAGCCTGCCCCAGGGCTCCATGGTCGCCGTCCTCACCGTCAACGAGGAGGCCACCGTCCAGGTGCAGCCCACCTTCGACCTGGCCCTGGCCGCCGACGTGCTGGCCGACCTCCAGCCCTCCTGGCGCGGCACCGACCTGGCCGCCGGCCTGGAGGCCGCACCCGCGCTCCTGGCCCGGATGGCCAAGCCCCGCCTGGAGCTCTTCCTCATCACCGACGCCCAGCGCGGGGCCTTCCCCTCCGACCGCGGTAGACTCAGCGAACCCCTGGCCGCCGTCACCGCCAAGGCCCTCCCCTACCTCGTCCGCATCGCCCCCAGCCTGCCCGAGGACGTGGCCATCGACTCGCTGGAACTGGCCAGCGAGCTGCCCACCACCGCCGAGCCCGTGACCTTCACCGTCACCCTCTCCAACCGGGGCCCCCTGCCCCAGCGACAGGTGGCCGTCGAGCTCTTCCTGGACGGCCTCAAGGTGGACACCACCGAAACCGACCTGGGCGCCACCGCCGACCCTCAGCGGAGCCGGGCCCTGGTACTGCGGGCCCGCGTCGAGCGGCCCGGCCTCCACCGCGTCGAGGCCCGCCTCCTGGGCGACCGCCTCGAAGCCGACGACCGCCGGGGCCTGGCCCTCCAGGTCCACGACACCCTCCCCGTGCTGGCCGTCGACGGTGAGCCCAGCGACCGGCTCTTCGAGGGCGAGGCCGACTACCTGGCCTTCGCCCTCAGTCCCGTGGACCCGGACACCGGTGAGGTCGCCGGGGCCGTGCGGGCCCGGGTGGTCCGTCCCTTCGAACTTATCGGGCAGGACCTCTCGGCCTACGCCGTGGTCGTCCTGGCCAACGTATCCTCGCTCCCCGAGCCGCTGGTGGCCAAGCTGGAGGAGTTCGTCGCTCGCGGGGGTGGGCTGATGGTGTTCCTGGGCGACCAGGTGGACGTGGCCGCCTACAACCGCACCCTCTACCGGGAGGGCGAGGGGCTGCTTCCGGGCGAGTTGGGCGAAGCCTTCGGCCCGGGCGACTCCCAGGGCGAGGCCGTGGGGCTTTCCACGACCGGGCTCACCCACCCCGTCCTCGACCTCTTCGCCGACCCGGACAGCGTGGACCTCTCGGGCGTCCGCCTCTACCGGGCCCTCACGCTGACCTGCCCCGAGGGCGGCGCGGGGCGGGTGCTCTGGCGGGCGACCACCGGCCAGGCCGCCATGGCCGAACGCCTCTTCGGCCGCGGACGGGTGCTGGTGGTGACCACCAGCGCCGACGCCGAGTGGACCAACCTGCCCCACAAGGCCCTCTTCCTCCCCCTGGTGCACCGGTCGGTCTACTACCGGCGCAGCCATCACCTTCCCCGTGAAGGTGGACGAGCTGGACCGCCCGGTCGAGGTCCACCGACCGGACGCCCGCACCGACGAGGTGGTCCCCGAACTCAGCGACCAGGGACCCCGCCTCCGCTACCAGCGCACGGAGGAGGCCGGCTTCTACGAGCTTCGCCGACGGGGCCAGGAGCCGCCCCTGAGGCTCTACGCCGTCAACGTCGATACGACCGAGTCGGAGCTGGCCGCCTGCAGCGAGAGGGAGCTGGAGGAGCTCTTTGCCGGCTACCCGGTGAAGGTGCTTTCGGAGGGCGGTCTGCTGGCCGAGGAGGTCCGGCGAAGCCGCCGGGGACGGGAGCTCTGGCGCTGGTTCCTGGCTGCGGTGGTGGGCCTGGCCGTGTTGGAGAGTTTCCTGGGTCGGGCCTTTGCCCCCAAGGAGTGAGCCGTGTGGCGTTGGCTGTTGGATATGGGTGAGTCGGGTTGGCGGGACCTGAGTCGGCGGGAGCTGGTCTGGCAGGGGGCCGGGCGCTGGCCGCTGCTGCTGCTGGCCGGCGTGCTGCTGGTGCTCCTGGTGGTGCACCTCTACCGGGACCAAGGGCTGAAGGTGCCCCGCTGGAAACGTGGGCTGATGCAGGGGGCCAAGTCGGCGGCCTTCCTGCTGGTGCTGGCCGTGCTCCTGGAGCCGGTGCTCCGGGCCGAGCGGGTGAGCCGGGTGAAGAGCTCCCTGGCCCTCGTCGTGGACGGCTCCCTGAGCATGGGCATCCGCGACCGCTACCTCTCCCCCGAAGCCCGGCAGATGCTGGAGCGCTCGGCCGCCGGGCCCCTCCTCGGCCGACCCCAGCCGCCCACCCGGATGGAGGTGCTGGCCGCCCTGCTAAAGGACACCGACCTCCAGCCCCTCGCCACCCTGACCCGGGAGTTCGACGTCGGCCTCTTCCGCTTCGGCGAGGAGTTGGAGAAGGTGGCCGCTCGCGACCTCCCGGACCTCCAGCCCCGGGACCCGGCCACCGACCTGGGCACGGCCATCCGCCAGTCACTGGAGAGCTTCCCGGGCCGCAGCCTGGCCGCCCTGGTGCTCCTCTCCGACGGTCAGCACAACCGGGGCCTGGACCCCGTCCTGGCCGCCGAGGCCGCCCGGAGCCAGGGCGTGCGCATCTTCACCCTGGGCCTGGGCGAGCCCCTGGCCCGCGACCTGGAACTTACCCACCTCTTCGCCGAGGACGTGGTCTTCGCCGACGACGAGGTCCCCGTCTACGTCAAGCTCCGCCAGGCGGGCTTTGCCGGCAGCACCGTGGAGCTGGTCCTGCGCCGGGGTCAGGCCGAGGTCACCCGTCGGGCCGTCACCCTGAGCGACGCCCCCGAGCAGACCGTGGCCCTCCGCTTCACCCCCGAGTTGGTGGGCAGTCACACCTACAGCGTCGAGGTCGAGCCCCAGCCCGGCGAGCTCCTGGACACCAACAACTCGGCCAGCAAGTCGCTCCGGGTCATCGACCAGGCCATCCGCCTGCTCTACGTGGAGGAGGAACCCCGCTGGTTCTGGCGGTTCTTCAGCTCGGCCTGTCGCCGCGACAGGCGCATCAAGCTCAGCATCCTCCTGCGCAGCGCCGACCCCACCCTCCAGGGCGACCCCTCCTACGTCTTCGACTTCCCCGAGACTACGGGGGAGATGCTGGCCTACGACGTGGTCGTCTTCGGCGACGTCAACCCCGACTACTTCACCGACGAGCAGCTCTCCCTGCTCTCCGACTTCGTCAGAACCGAAGGCGGGGCCCTGCTCATGGTGGCCGGCCGGCGCTTCTCACCCGGGGCCTGGCGGGGTACCCCGGTGGAGGCCATGCTCCCGGTCGAGTTCGAGGCCCAGAGCGGCCTCCCGGCCGAGGCCGGCCTTACCGAGACCGAGACCTTCGGCCTGAGCCTCACCCCCGAGGGCCGGACCAGTCCCGTCACCCGCCTCACCGACGACCCCGAGGACAGCCTCTCCCAGTGGGAGCGACTCCCGGAGCTCTACTGGTTCGCCGACAACGTCACCCGGGCCAAGCCCGCCGCCTCCGTGCTGGCCGTCCACGACCACCGGGAGGGCCGGGCCGGACCGCTCCCCCTGGTGGCCGCCATGCAGTTCGGCCGCGGTCGCACCATGTTCGTCGCCACCGACGAGACCTGGCGCTGGCGGCTGGCCGGGAGCGACCTCTTCCGCCGATTCTGGGGCCAGGCCGTCCAGTACCTCAGCCTGGTGCGCCTGCTGGGGGAGGCCCGACGGGTGCAGCTCTCCGCCGACCGCTCCCGCTACAGCGTGGGGGAGCCGGTGCAGCTTTCCGCCCGGGTCCTGGACGACTCCTACCGGCCCTACCAGGCCGAGAGGGTGCTGGCCGTGGTCCGCTGGGAAGGGCCCACGCCCAGCCTGGTGGAG
>CAZIBA010000223.1:0-4941 GCA_964536795.1 uncultured Planctomycetota bacterium
AGACGTCCAGCGAGCTCACCGGCTCGTCGCAGACGATGAACCTTGGCCGAAGGGCGATGGCCCGGGCGATGCCGATGCGCTGACGCTGCCCGCCACTGAACTCGTGGGGGTAGCGGTCCAGGTGTTCGGCCCCCAGACCCACGGTCTCCAGCAGCTCCGTCACCAGTCGCCGACGGTCCTCCCTCCGGGCGGAGCCGTGAATGACGAAGGGCTCCCCCACGATGCGGTAGACCGTCATCCGCGGGTTGAGCGACCCGAAGGGGTCCTGGAAGATGACCTGCAGGTGTCGGCGGAGGGCACGCAGGTCCGTCCCCTTCAGTCGAAGGATGCTTCGGCCCTGAAAGAGGACGTCGCCGGCCGTGGGCTCCAGCAGCCTGATGATGGTCCGGCCCAGGGTGGTCTTCCCGCAGCCCGACTCCCCCACCAGACCCAACGTCTCCCGCGGGTAGACGCCCAGGCTCACCCCGTCCACCGCCCGCACGTATCCCCTCACCCGCGAGAACACCCCCGCCCTCACCGGGAAGTACTTCCGCACCTCCTTCGCCTCCACCAGGTAGCCGTTGTTCAGAGGAGCGTTATTCATGACCTTTCCCAAGCCTGGCATCTCGACTTCTCAACACCCGCCACCGGCCACGGCCGGTCAGGCAAGAATGCTTGCGCCCCCGCTTCCGGGGCGGCACTACGCCTTTGCTCGGGAGAGCGGGCATTCCTGCCCACGGCCCTTGCGCCGCTGCTGCGAAGCCGGTCAGGCAAGAATGCCTGACCCCCCGCCCCCTCTTTCCCGGGAGGGCGGGCATTCCTGCCCGCCTCTGTCCCACAAGGTCCCGTGGCTGCTCGGCTCATGTGGCTTCCCCGCCCGCGTCGGGGGCCAGGTACCATCCAGGGTACTCCATCGGGTCCTCGGCCAAGCCGTGCTTGACAGGGTTGCTCAACATGTAGTTCAGCGTGTTGTACAACTCTCGTTCCCCGCGAATGATGCGGTCGAAATAATCTGCTTGCCAGACTTTCCCTCGCCCGCCGCGCCGCAGGTTGAGCAACCTCGCGGACACCCCCTTGATCCCTTTCATGACGCGACCTATGCCGATCCCTGTGCTCAGTCTGAGCACAAGATGAACGTGCTCGCGGAGAACAACCGCGGCCAGAAGATCATAGAACCGGGGGCTGCCGGTTCGGATGTGCCTAAGTACCAAGTCCCGCTCGGGTCCCGTGAGAGCGCCTTTGGCCAGACGAAAGGTCACAAAACACGTGCTCCCTCCCAGCGTAATGTGCCGAAGGTGACTGCGCGTCTCTCTGAAATGGTCGTGACCAGCGCCACGAGGGCGCCCGGCCACTTCATCGGGGCAGCCACGGTCAGGCAGGAATGCCTGACCCCCCGCTTTGGGGGCGGCACTACCCCTTTGCTTGGGAGAGCGGGCATTCCTGCCCGCGGCCTTTGCGCCACTGCTGCGAACCCGGTCAGGCAAGAATGCCTGCCCCCCCGGTTGTTCTGTTACGTTCCGGGCGGGGGCCTGGCTCATAGTTCCACCTCCACCTCGGCTGCCTCCTCGGCGAAGTGACAGCGGGAGAAGTGAGCTGGTTGGCCGTCGGCGGCCGGGGCCATCTCTCGCAGTTGGGGTTCCTCCTCTCGACAGCGCGCCCTTCCCCGCGACAGAAAGCAGCGGGGGTGAAACCGGCAGCCCGGAGGAAAGCTCAGGGGACTGGGTACCGTGCCCGGGATCGCGGCGAGCCGGTGACGCCCATCTGCCGACCCCCTCGACCCGGCCCGGGACAGGCGGGGAAGGGAGCGGAATAGCCCGATGGTGTAGGGATGGCGCGGCCGCGCGAACATGGCAGAGGTGGAGGCGCTCTCCACGATCCGGCCGGCGTACATCACCGCCACCTGCTCGGTAGTCTCGGCCACCACCCCCATGTCGTGGGTGATGAGGAGCACCGACATCCCCAGCTCGGCCTGAAGCTCGGCGAGCAGGTCGAGTATCTGGGCCTCCACGGTGACGTCGAGCGCGGTGGTCGGTTCGTCGGCGATGAGCAGAGCAGGCGAGCAGGCCAGGGCCATGGCGATCATGGCCCGCTGTTTCATCCCTCCGGAGAGCTGGTGGGGGTATTCGTCCACCCGCTGCTCGGGGGCGGGGATGCGCACCCGCCGGAGGAGCTCGACGGTCCGTCTTCGGGCCTCGACCTTGCCGGTTCTCTGGTGGAGGACGATGGCCTCGACGATCTGGCTGCCGATGGTGAAGACGGGGTTGAGGCTGGTCATCGGCTCCTGGAATATCATGGCGATGCGGTTCCCCCGGACCCTCTGAAGCTCCGCTTCCGAAAGGACGAGCAGGTCGCGACCGTCGAAGCGGATGCGTCCGGAGACGATGCGCCCGGGCGGCGCAGGGATGAGACGGAGGATGCTCAGGGCCGTCACCGTCTTCCCGCAACCCGATTCCCCCACCAGGCCCATGGTCTGGCCCCGGCCCAGTTGGAGACTGACGCCGTCCACGGCCCGGGCCGTCCCCTCCTCCGTGGTGAAGTGGGTGCTCAGGTCCTCCACCGAAAGGAGCACGTCCTCGACAGCTGTCATCGTCACCTCACCGTTCGTCAGCGCGACTCCGGTCCCCGCCGGGCGCTCAGGGCGTCGCGCAGCCCCTCCCCGAACAGGTTGAAGGCCAGGACCGTGATGAGGATGGCCAGCCCCGGGAAGAGGGTCATCCACCAGGCGTCCAGGATGTAGAGTCGACCGTCGGCCAGGATGTTCCCCCAGGTGGGTCGGGGTGGCTGCACCCCGAAGCCCAGAAAGCTCAGTCCCGACTCCAGCAGGATGGCCCCGGCCACACCCAGCGTGGCCGAGACCAGCACCGGGGCCAGGGCGTTGGGCAGCATGTGGGCGAACATCACCCGCCGACGGGGGGCCCCCAGGGCCTCGGCGGCGACCACGAAGTCCCTGGTCTTGAGGCTGAGCATCTCGGCCCGCACCAGGCGGCTGGTCCCGGTCCAGCCCGTCAGCCCGATCACCAGGATGACGTTCCAGAAGTTCGGTTTCAAGAGGGCCACCACCGTGAGCACCAGGAAAAAGCGGGGAAAACACATCACCACGTCCACGAAGCGCATCAGCAGCATGTCCGCCCAGCCCCCGAAGTACCCGGCCAGGCTGCCCACCAGCACACCCAACACCACCGAAACCCCCACGGCCACGAACCCCACGGTCAGAGAGATGCGGGAACCGTGGAGCATGCGGCTGAGCACGTCACGGCCCAGGTGATCGGTCCCCAGAGGATGGGCCGAGGAGGGAGCGGCGAGCTTGGTTTCCACTTGGGTGGCGTCGGGGTCGTAGGGCCAGTGAACTTCGGAGAGCGACAACAGCCAGAAGGTGACGGCAACGACAAAGAGCACGACCACCACCACCCCACCGGCCACGGCCAGGGTGTTCCGGCTCACCCGGCGAAGGAAGGCCCGCGCCGGCCGGTAGGGACGGGTGGGCAGCGCTCCTGCGTTCCCCTTCCCGAGCGGTCGGTCGGCTTCCGAGGCGCGGGATCGAGGCTCAGTCATAGGAGATCCTCGGATCGACGACGGCGTAGAGGACGTCGGCCACCAGGTTGCCCAGAAGCACCAGCACCGCGCCGATGGCGTTGACGGTCATCACCGTGGGGTAGTCACGGGCCAGGACGGCCTGATAACTCAGCCGACCGATGCCCGGCCAGGCGAAGATGCTCTCGATGATGACCGACCCGCCGATGAGCCCGGGGATGAGGAAGCCGAAGATGGTGGCGATGGGAAGCAGGGCGTTCTTCAGGGCGTGCTTGTAGCGCACCTCCACCTCGGGCAGTCCCTTGGCCCGGGCCGTGCGCACGTAGTCCTGGTCGATGACCTCCAGGAAGCTCCCCCGCATGTATCGGCTGATGGCCGCCACCCCACCGACGGCCCCCACCAGGGCCGGCAGGAAAAGGTGCCACAGGCGGTCGCTCATCAAGGGAAGGGCGCCCAGCCCCTCCACCCCGAAGGTCCGCATGCCCAGCACGGGAACCCCGAACCCCTTCACGAAGAGCAGGATCAGCAGGTAGGCCAGCCAGAAGCTGGGTATGGAGATACCCAGGAAGGCCAGGAAGGTGGTGGCGTGGTCGGCCGGCGAATAGCGGTGGGTGGCCGAGAAGATGCCCAGAGGCAGGGCCACCGAGAAGATGATGACGGTGGCCACGACGTTCAGCAGGATGGTGGCTGGCAGCCTCTCCAGGATCTTCCTGAGCACGGGCTGACCGTCCTTGAAGCTGGTGAGCCGACCGCTGAGGAGGTCACGAATCCAGAGGGCGTACTGGACGTGGTAGGGCCTGTCCAGGTTGAAGGTCTGTTCCCATCGTTCCCTCACCTCCTGGGTGACCTTGGGGTCCAGCTGCGTGCCGATGGGCGAGCCGGGAGCAATGTGGACCATCAGGAAGCTGATGACGGTGATGCCGAAGAGCACGGGCACGCACCAGAGCAGCCGTCGAATGACGTATGACCTCATCGTCCGTCCGTTCCCAAGACCCGCGGCCCCCCCCCCCCCCCCCCCCACCCACAGGGGGGGGGGGGGGGGGATGGGCGGGCCGGCCCTGCCATTGGCTCACCCTCACCCAGTCCCTGATGAAGTAGGTGATGCCGGCCGGGGTCATCTCGATGGACCGCAGCTTGCCCTCTTCCGGTCCCCGGCCGGCGATCATGAACTCGTCCCGGCGCATCGCCGCCATCCCCTGGGGGACGTAGAGGAAGGTGTAGGGTTGGTCCTCGTTGATGATCCTGTGGATCTCCCGGTAGATCTCCTGCCTCTTTCCCTGGTCGAATTCGGTACGACCGAGCTCGATGAGTCGGTCCACCTCGGGGTTGACGTAGCCCACGAAGTTGAACCCCTTCTCCGCCTGGCTGGAGTGCCATAGCTGGTAGCAGTCCGGGTCGATGCTCAGGGACCATCCCAGCACACAGGCGTCG
>CAZIBA010000224.1:0-4938 GCA_964536795.1 uncultured Planctomycetota bacterium
CAAACTTATCTTCTCTCTTGATTAATAGAATTTTAATAGCCTTTCTAATTAGCTACTAATAGGTAGGTTTTGATCTGGTATTTTTTATATTAAATTAAATTATCTTTTTAAGACTAGCTCTGTAATATAGAAAACCTTTCCGAATTCTCAGTATTGAAATTAATGAGTATCACAAATTTTTTCTTAGAGTTTTACACCCAATCGAAATTACAACAATTTTTATATTATCTTTTATTAAAAACAATATTTATAGCCATCTGCTTTTAATAACCTCATAAAAATAATATTTGTAGTTAAAAAATGTTAAATTGAACACTTAAATATGATATTAAATTATCACAAAATATCTATAGATGATAAAAAATTATTAATCGTAAACTTTAATAGAAAAAATACTCTAGCTTTGTGCAAATTTCAGTGTTTAGACTGGACTATTTGTTAGAAGAAAGTTTTTACATTTATCCTAGTATGTAAATTTTTAAATAGGTCTTTAGAAGAATTCGTAGATTACCTATTTAAATCTACAAAATATTAAGCGACTCGTTTCTTATCAGATGGAAGTAATAAATTATACAGATAGGATATTACAAATTTCATCCATAATAATACATATACTAACCAATTTATAATAAAAAAAGTGCGTTTAGCGATATGCTTTTTATATAGAATAGTGTTTGATCTATAAAAGTGATAAATTAGATAATGGCTATATCTCTTTGTGGTTCCCCCCTTATGATGTAGAACTACAATCTTTGGGAAGTATACTACTCGCCAACTGTTAAGTTTAAAACGATAACACCAATCAATATCATCTCCATACATAAAAAAATTTTCATCTAGCTTTCCGACCTTTTCTATAGCTTCATATCTAGCCATAAGAAATGCTCCAGCAACAGAATCCACATCAGAAATTTTATTAGGGTCAAGATAAGTAAGGTTGTATCGCCCAAATATCTTGCTTTTACTAAACTTCCTTGCCAAACCTAATAACAATAAGAAATAATCTAAGCAATTTGGGAACATTCTTCTACAAGCATAATCAAGTTCACCATTAGAACGAATTAGTTTTGGCCCGATAACACCAATACTTTTATCTTTATCTAGTAAATTAATTAAACTTTCAAATGTATTTTCTGGAATTTCAGTATCAGGATTAAGTAGTAGAATATATTTTGATTTTGTACAATTTATACCCTGATTATTTGCTTTTGCATATCCTAAGTTAGACCGATTTTTAATTATTTTTACTTTAGAAAATTTTTTTTGTATGTATTCAGGAGTACCATCTTTTGATTCATTATCCACAACCCAAACGTCGAAACTCCACCTAGTCTTATTATTATATACACTTCTCAAACACGCATCTACTAGCTTTTTATTATTAAAAGTCACAATAATAACTGATAACTTTAGTGTATTCAAATTCATGCACACTATCCCTTAAGCTTTTTTAATCAAAGAGATAAATTTAGAAGTAATAATCTTAATGTCTCTGTTTTTAACCGAAACAAATCTAGAATTTCTACTCCAGCGAATTCTATCATCAGTTGAATTTATCATCTTATTAATACACCTAATTAGATCCTTCCTATTCCCTCGTTTAAATAACAAACCAGTAATTCCATCTATTACCAATTCATTATGTCCTGGAATATTACTAGCAATTACTGGCAAACCACATGACATAGCTTCTACCAATGCAGCTGGCTCACCTTCTTGACTGCTAGTAAACACTGCAAAATCAGATACACAATAATAGTTTGAACGTTTCAAATCATCTTTATAATTTATAATTTTGACATTACCACATTCTTTAGCTAAAGTATTAACTCGTTTTGCATTAGATAAAGGATCATTAAAACCTGATCCAATTAATAATAACAAGGTATTTTTTTTAGTCACATCAGACCAACTTTCTAATAACCAATCTATTCCTTTCCGTATAACAAACCGCCCTGCATAAATACCAATTATCCAATTTTCTTCCAAACCCATTCTTTTTCTATTTAAAACCTTTCTATCAGTAGATACAGGATAAAATTCATTCATAGTATCAACACCTGTAGGAAGTAATTCAACCATTCTAGGCTTGATGAACTTAGTTTCTAATTTTCGTTTTTGTTCCATATTTGCTACAGCAAATTTAGATGTGACCCGCCCTATACGATCATAAAGTAAGGGATCGTCAAATGGTTCTGACTTGCCTATTCGTTCTAAAAAGAAAATTATTTTCTTATCATAACCAAATTTTAACTTCTCAGAAATATTTATCTGACAAATCATTTCTTGGTTACTCTCGAATATGCCTGCCCAATATAAGATGTCATAATTATCACTATTTTGAACTAAGTATTCCATTATTTTAAAAATATTCGGTAATCCTTTGATTGAGAATTTATATAATGTATGACTATACCCTTTTTCTACAATCGTCACGTGATACCCTCTTTGTTCTAATTGAATTGCTAAGCGAATAGTAGCAATTTCTATACCACTTCGATTGACTCCATAAGGGATTATTATAAGTACTCTTATATAATCTTCTTTTATAATAATTTAACCCCTCCTGTTTTTTTATTTCATAACATGCTTTTTAGATTATGTGACATTGACAGTATAGTTGGCTACCTTATTTACTTCATTATCAAATTCTTCTCCATTTAACTTTTTAAAACTCTTCAGAAGCGCTTTACTCTTTAAATTTTTTTTTATACCTTTATAGTAATTCAAACATTCTTCAATAGTGTGAAGGTCATAACGGTCTATATAGTATTAATATTCTTTAAGAAATCGAATCTATACATCACAAAATAATAAGTGACCATAAATTTTATAAGAATAAATTTTTTAATATATATTTTTTTTGATTATTCCAATGTTTCATTCGAGCATTATCATTAAGTATTTTTATTAATCTATCAATTTCTCTAAAATCTTTTCTTATACTCTTGCAATACCCTAATTGTGCCAATGCAATCGTTCGATAAACCAATACATCTATATAAGAATGTATATGAATATCCCCTGCTTTACCAATAAGAGAATATGCGTAATCGAAGGGTTTTATTATCCAATTATTTAAAAAATTCTTATTCTTAGTTAACCTACCAAAAAGCTTAAACCGCAATCTTCCTAAATATAAGCTAATCAATGCTTTATGTAATACAACCATCTTTTTTTTATTTTTTACCTTACTAAGGTTTTTTATATTTTTTCTGTATCTGTAAAATAGAATTGGGAGTTTTAGAATCGACCACGGCCTAAATCTTAAACCAGTAATTACCATAGACAGCATTCCAAAATTTATACTTAATCCAAGCGCAGTTACATTTTTACCCTTTAATAGCTTGTATGCTTCTTTTAATAGCCTTATCGATTTATCAGTATGTCTTCCTTCTATCTGTTGAATTAGAAGAGCCATTTCCTGAATCACCGCTGAACGTTCTTCATTAGTAGCAGCTACTTTTTTAGCGTTTTTAAAAAATAGCTCTGCGAAATTAAATAGGCCAATACGTCTTAGTATAATTCCAGTAAATCTACTAATTCCAGATTTACTACACCTGTTAATAGTATTACTTAAATCCAATTTAATTTCTTTTTTAATTGATAAAGGAATAATCTTTTCACCTTTAAAATTTAGCATTTTCCCAAAAGCACGATTAGCTTCTGTTAGAATAGGATTGTTGTTAGCATATTTTTCTAAAACTGGATGGATCTCTTTTATGTTGTATGCAATAGACCTAGTCCCAGGTGGATTCCCTTCGAAGTGTAGCCAGAAAATAGGTAATGAAGGATCCCTTTTTTCATAGACTTCGTATAATATTGGTGGAATATCTGGATCTTTTCCGCTCCAACCAACGAAGCAAAGAGGCTTGTGCTTGATAATATAAGATAACAAATCAGCTTTTTTCCCCCTTAACCTTGTTCTGACATGTTCTAGAGCACCCAAACAGCTCTTTGGTTCTTCTAAGGAACCATGAAGTTTAAACAGGCATCCGCCTTTCTCTAAATTGTCCTTCCATTTAGCAAATGAATTTAGCCCACGGGTTTTGTATATTACTTTTATTTTTTCATTATCTCTTTCGATTAAACAATCCCAATTGGTTGTAACCACATTACCACCCTTTGAGAGCCAGTCTGCCAAAAAAGTATGAGCCTGGTTAGGAACACAACCCTTTTCAATTTTAGCAAGATGAGAATAAATCGAGTATGCTGCTTTACGACAAATTTGAAGTAAATCGTTAAGCATAATTTCGAAGCCAATATTCTCTAAATTTTTCTCAATGCTATATTTTAATTTTCTAGAAATAGATCCATCTTGGTATTTAATTGCACTTAATAAAATCCGTTTAATTATTTCAGTTGTGCTTGGCATATGTGCCCCAATGCCAGAAGAAGAAATTCCAGCTCCTACGAAAAAAACTAGTGAGGTATTACTATCTAAAAGATAAGGAATTATTTTTTTTAAACTGTTTAATGAATCTGATTTATCTTTTTTAGAGATATTTTTAGAAAGAATATCAGTCAGCATCCTTTAGAAATAATTAAATTAATATCACTTTAATATTATTTTTATGTCAAAGTAATATCTATAATAACCTTAGCTGAATAGGCTCTCAAAAATAGTATCTATAATCAAAATTTTTTAATTTCAAATACCTATTGAAAAATATTATCTAATAAACCTTTATTTTCTTATAAAAAAGATTTCTTATTTGGAATCCACAATTTTTCTCCTGAGCTATAAATTTCTAATACCTTGTAAAGCATATTAATTTTTTTATTTATTGACTTAGATAAATTGCTTAAAATAAGACTTGATTTCATCCTACCTAATACTCCATGACAGACACTCAACAATATTTGTCCAAATTCTTTCTTACTCATTTTTAAAGGGAAAGATTCTAAGATTTCAATAAATACTTTTTCCGTAATATC
>CAZIBA010000225.1:0-4931 GCA_964536795.1 uncultured Planctomycetota bacterium
TCGGCTACACAGACGCTTCCTACGGCTTCGACGCCGACAGTTGTGGGGTGGTCGTCACCCTCAAGGGTCAGTCGCCCGACATCTCTCAGGGCGTCACCGAAGGGACCGGGCTGCACAAGGAGATGGGGGCAGGCGACCAGGGACTGATGTTCGGCTTCGCCTGCAAAGAGACCCCGGAGATGATGCCCCTGCCCATCGCCCTGGCCCACCGACTCACCCGCAGACTGGCCTACGCCAGGGAGAAGAAGGTCCTGCGCTGGCTGCGACCCGACGGGAAGAGTCAGGTCACCGTGGAGTACGACGAGGGCAGGCCCGTCCGGGTGGACACGGTGGTGGTCTCGGCCCAGCACAACCCCGACGTGAAGTACCGCCAGCTTCGCCGGGACATCATCGAGAAGGTCGTCAAGCCCGTCATACCAGCGAAACTCCTCGATAGGAAGACGGTCTATCACATCAACCCCACGGGCCGGTTCGTCATCGGCGGCCCCTACGGTGACTGTGGCGTCACCGGCCGGAAGATCATCGCCGACACCTACGGTGGCCGGGGCAGTCACGGCGGTGGCTGTTTCAGCGGCAAGGACCCCAGCAAGGTGGACCGGACGGCCAGCTACATGGCCCGGTATATCGCCAAGAACCTGGTCAAGGCGGGGCTGTGCAGGGTCTGCGAGGTGCAGTTGGCCTACGCCATCGGTGTGGCCGAGCCCGTGAGCGTCATGGTCGATACCGAGGGAACCGCCGTCGTCAGTGAGGAGGAGCTCTCGGCCCTGGTCCGCAGGTCCTTCCCCCTCACCCCCAAGAAGATGATCGACTACCTGAAGCTCAGACGGCCCATCTATCTCCCCACCGCCCGCTACGGCCACTTCGGCCAGAAGGGCCCGAACTACACCTGGGAGAAGACCGACCTCGCCCCCACAATCCGCAAGGCGGCCGGCCTCAAGTAGGGACTGGCCGCAAGTTGCGGGTCGGGGGTCTCCTGCCCCCGGGCGTCGGGACACCCGAGGCTTGGTACCTGCGCAAGGATGTTGAACTGACCGTCCCCACCCGGTAGTGTGCTTCTGAAGGCCGTCTCGGGGTGCGAGGGTGCTGAGCGATGTCGGTGACGGGGAACGAGCTGGGTGGCGAGGGCAGCCAGGCGCTGACGGCCCGGGCGCTATTGATCGGCGTGGCCGTCGTCGTCTTCATCAACGTAGCCGCCCCCTACTCCGAGAACATATTAGGCAGCTCCCTTCTGGCCTGCGACTACCTGCCATTGGGGGTGATGCTGCCTTTTCTGATGGTGGTGGCCTTTCTCAACGTGGGCCTTCGGTTCCTGGCGCCCCGCTTCGGCCTCACCCGCGGGGAGCTCATCCTCATTTTCATCATGGGCCTGGTGGGGACCACCATCCCCACCTTCGGCCTCACCGAGTACCTCATCTCCATCATCGGCTCGCCCTACTACTTCGCCTCGCCCGAGAACCAGTGGGCGGAGTTCTTCCACGACCACATCCCCACCTGGGCCGCCCCCCAGAGCCGGGAGGCCGTGCAGTGGTTCTACGAGGGCCTGCCCGAGGGAAAGAGCATCCCCTGGGGGGTGTGGGTCGTCCCCCTCTTCTGGTGGCTCAGCTTCATCGGGGTGGTCTTCTTCGCCTCGCTCTGCGTGGTGGTGCTCCTGCGTCGCCAGTGGGTGGTGAACGAGAGGCTCACCTACCCCCTGGCCCAGGTGCCCCTCCTGATGACCGAGGGAACCGAGGACCTCTCGCCCTGGCCCCGCTTCCTCAGGAACCGGGTGTTCTGGCTGGGTGCGGCCATCCCCATGGCCATCGTCGCCTGGGAGATCCTGGGCTGGTTCTACCCCGCCGTCCCCTCCACCGGGCTCCTTCGGGGTCGCTACCTGGGCACCGCCCGCGACTTCCCACCCATCCGCTTCCAGCTCTTTCTGCCCCTCATCGGCTTCACCTACCTCATCAACCTGGACGTCTCCTTCAGCATCTGGTTCTTCTACATCCTGGGCATCGTCCAGGTGGGCGTACTGAAGCGCTTCGGTCTGGGCATCGGCTCCGGCGACATCTACACCTCCGAGGGTGACGCCTCGCTGGGCTGGCTCAGCTTCGGTGGCTTCGTGGTGATGGTCTGGCTGGGCATCTGGATGGCCCGCGGTCACCTGAAGCGCGTGTTTGCCAAAGCTTTTGGTCGCGACCCCGACGTGGACGACTCCGGTGAACTGCTCAGCTACCGCACCGCGGTCTGGGGACTCCTCCTGGCCGTCGTATACATGGCCCTCTGGCTCCGCCAGTTGGGTATGACCTGGCCCGTCATCGTCCTCTTCCTATGGTGCGCCTTCACCCTGTACATCGGGATAACCCGCATCGTCGTGGAGGGTGGGCTGGTCTTCCTGCGGGGACCCATGATCCCCCAGCCCTTCACCGTCCGTATGTTGGGGTCGGTCAACGTCCCGGCCCCGGCGATGACGGCCCTGGCCCTCTCCTACGCCTGGTTCTGCGACGTCAAGGCCTTCTTCATGCCCGCAGTGGCCCACGCCAGCAAGCTGCTGGAGATCGTCCGCATACACCGGAAGGCGGTGCTGACGGGCGTGGTGGTCGCGGTGGTGGTGGGGGTGTTCGTGTCGGTGACGGCGGTGCTCCAGACGGGCTACGCCTACGGCGCCCACCACCGGGGGTTCTGGATTTTCGGGGGTGGGGCCCTGGTGCCTTACGACAATGTGCTCTCCAAGATTCGCAACCCCTTCGGCCCCGACTGGATCAGGCTCGAGCTCCTGATGGCGGGCGGGCTGCTCATGTTCGTGCTGATGGCCGCGCGCTTCCGCTTTCCCTGGTGGCCCATTCACCCCATCGGCTACGCGGTGAGCTTCACCTGGCCCATCTGGATGTCAGCGTCCTCTGTGTTTCTGGGTTGGTTGGCGAAATTCATCGTGCTTCGGGTGGGGGGCATCAAGCTCTTCAATCAGCTCAAACCTGCTTTCCTCGGCCTCATCCTGGGCCACTTCTTCGCCTGTGGCATCGGCCTCATCGTGGACCTCATGTGGTTCCCCGAACAAGGCCACAGACTCTACGGGTGGTGAAGCCAGCGGCCGATGCTGGGCAGCGCGATCGCCAGCAGCGCAGTGAGAAGTAGGACGGCCAAGAAGAACCAGAAGGGCGACAGCTCCAGAAACTTCCTCAGCCGCCAGTCCAATGATTTACTCCTTCTTGGGATCCTCCGCTTCCTGACTATGGAGGAAGGGGGATTCCTGGTCGTCGGGGAGGGGGCCGATGGGTTCGGTGGAGATGACGATGGCGTCGACGTAGCTCTTCTGGGTCTCCGGGACGCCCGGGTGGTTGTAGGGGCCCAGGAACCACATGTCGAACGTGATGTCGGGGTGCTCGCTGTCCCGAAGCATGAGCTCACCGAGGTCGGTCACCAGTTTCCCGTTGACCCAGAGCTTGAGCTCGCCGTCCTCTTTGCCCGCGGCGTTCATCTTGGCCATGGTCTCCACGCAGAACCACTTGCCGGGGACGATTCTTTCGGGAGGCGCCACGTTCCAGGGGAGGCCGTTGCCCGGCGGAAGCTGGCCGTACTGCTCGCGAAGCCGCTCACCGTACTTGGGGAGGCCCTTCTGGAGAGGAGCGCCGATGCGGAGGATGGTGTCGCCCGTCCGCCAGAAGTCGGTGTAGATGCCGATGTCCTTGGTGGTGGGATTCTCGAACTTGCCGCCGTAGATCTCCGTGTCGTGGGGTCCGTAGCCTTCTGCCCACCACTGCCAGTCCTTCTCGAACATCCGGTAGTAGCGGACGTAGATGACTTGGGTGGGCTTGTGCTTATGGAAGAAACCCAGCGGTCCTTTGGTGCCCTTCTCGGTGGTAAACTCCAGGCAGCGCTTTCCGCTGGCCGCAGTGTCCTCGGTGATGGCTTTGCCTTCACGGAGACTGGACCCGAACCACCCGCCTTCCTCCATCCACTCGACAATCTTCAGCTCCCCCTCAAAATCCTCCTCCAGCAGCACCTCCCCCCGCACAGCTCGCGGGGAAAGAAGCACGGCGACCAAGAGAAAGGCTACGGCGGCGACCTGCATCATTTCTTATCTCCCACAACACTGCACGAGACCGTTTCCCTCGGGCCTGGACGTCCATGAAATCTGGAAATCTGGAAATCTGTGGAAATCTGGGGACATAATACCTATTTCTCAGGCATCAGTCTGTCTCTTGAAGAATGGGGACATAATACTGTTTTCCCCCCCCTTTCACGCTTGGTGACGCAGAAGTCCTATTGGGTCCCCACTTTCCCTTTTCCCACTTTTCCGCTTTTACACGCTTTTACAGTCTGGCAAATCCCAACACCACCGTCAACAAGAAAACGGTATTATGTCCCCGGTTTTCCGGTTTTCCATGTGCTAAGGGCTACGGGGACCGGAGTCCCTGAGAAGCAATCCGAGGAAGAGAAGAGCGAGAGCGGCTCCCAGTATGCCGCCGCACACGACGCCGCTATAGAACATCCCATGAAACAGGAACACGGGGTAAGGCATCGAGAACGCCTCGTCGCCCTTTATCCAGAACTCTAACTTGACGGCGCCCAAGCTGCTGATTGCCAGAATGACCGCCGTTGCGCCAAATGCCTTAAAACAAGCAAGAATGGTCCTCGCCATTGGCGGTATACTCCTCCTGCCGGGCAAGCGCTTGACGGAGCTCGCCGTGTTCCTCCTACCTCCTCCTGGTTCTTCTCCTAGGCCTTAGGACTGGACAAGTGCCATCCATGACCTCCTTCTGCCCCTCTTTCTCCCTTTCTTCGCCAGTTTCCTTGTGTCGGACACGCACCTTTACTTTCACGTATACCGTCCACTTCGCGGTACATCCATCTTCCAGGATGCGCCACTCGCACCACGCTTCGTAGCTGTGGGGAAATCTGGGAAATCTGGAAATCTGGGGACATAGTAGTTATTTCTCGGGCATCAGTCTGTC
>CAZIBA010000226.1:0-3915 GCA_964536795.1 uncultured Planctomycetota bacterium
ACGAACGTCGAAGACGATGCCGGTGTCAACGGTATCGATCTGGACATCGTAGCCGACGGCGCTCTCGGACACGTCCACGTCGATGTCGGTCACCAGGTTGCGGGAGGTGACCACGGCGATGTAGGCCCGCTGACCGTTGAAGACGGTGATGCGCGGGGCGCTCAGAAGCACCGAGCCCTCGGCCCCCTGCAGGGCGTCCATGAAGTAGTCCACCTGCAGTCGGTCCAGGAAGGAGCCGACCAGGCTCAGGCCACCCAGGGCGATACCGCCACCGGTGAAGGGGTTGCGACCGCTACCGAGACCGGAGGCCGGCGGAACGATCTGGAAGGCTACTGTGTTCTCCTGACGGGCGTAGGTAGAGTTGGTGATGCCTGCTCCCACCTCGACTATGAAGTCATCGGCCGCCCGGATGAAGCGGATGTCCATACTCACCTGAAGGGCCCGGGCCTTGCGCAGCCCCTCCAGCAGTTGCCGGATCTCATCGTGCACCTCGGCGGTGTTGACCACGATGAGGTTGCCGTCCCGGAAGGTGATGGAGTTGCGTCCGCCGGCCAGTTGCCAGGTGTCCCGAGCGACGTTCTCCATGATCAGGTCGGCGATCTCCTGACCGGTCGTCGAGGAGGAGACGAACTCACCAAGACCCGCTTCCTCGGCCCCCTCCGAATCTGCGAAATCGAACCCACCGGTGTCGCCACCGCCACCGCTCTCGCTTTCCAGGTCGAACTCGGGACCGGCGAAGTCGGGCACGGTACCGATGAGGTCGCGGATGTCGTAGATGAGCATAAAGGCTTCAGCCTGGACACCCGAGGTGTCGGAGATGAAGATGGTGCCCCGACGGATGATCCACTTCAGGTTCAGCATGTCCATGATGAAGTCCAGGGCATCGCCGAGCTTCACACTCCGAAGGCTCAGGGTGACCGGCATATCTCCCTGTACGCGCTGATGGTCCACGACGATGTTGACGTCGGCGACCGTGCGCAGGAACTCGACCACGTCTTCCAGAGGGGTCTCGGCGAAGTTCAGGTCAACGGGCCGCTGCAACTTGTCACGGACCGCCTGTTCCTCGATGCTGACGTCCGCCCGGTCGGCCTCGATAAGCTCCCGGCGCCGGCGTGTCAGTTCCTTCCAGGTCTCCGGGTAGACGATGGTCTTCTCCACACCCAGGGGGATGCTGCCCTTGGCGGTAGCTGCAAACTCCTCGCGCAAGCCCGCCGTACGGCGGGTGGCGTGGTCCAGGAACTTCTCCCGGTAGTCGGCGCGGTCGATGACGTAGAGGTAAGCCTCGGCGTCCCCGTTGGTGGGCTCGAGCTCCAGGATGTTCATGATGGCGCTCTTGGCCTCGGCGTAACGCTTGTCGACGAACATATCCTCGGCCCGGGTGAAGAGCCGATCCACCTGGTCCTCCCTGGCGATGCGCTCCCGACGGGCCAGCTTCTTGGCTTCCCGTTCGGCGTCCTTGACCCGACGGGCGGCCATCTTGGCATCGTAGTCGGCCTTGTCCTTCTCGGTGTCCCGGATGCTCTTCTCGGCCCGCTGGACCAGGTCCTGCTTCATCTGGGCCGGGTAGTCACCCACGGCAGCCTTGGTGGCCACGGCGTTGAGCAGGCGCAGGGCCTCGACGTACTCGTCGTCCTTGACCAGCTCCTTGGCCTGGGCCAGGTCCTGCTCCATCTGCTGGGCGTCCCGCTCGATACGGACGGCCCGGAGACGAGCCTGCTCCTCCAGCAGCAAGCGCTCGGGCGAGACGTGACCCAACTCCCGACGGAGCTCGGCCATGGCCTCCTGGACGGCGGTGTTTTCCGGATCGGTGCTGGCGGCCCGGTCCAGGGTGGCCAGGGCCTCGGGCAGTTGTCCCTGTTTGCGCAGGTCCATCGCCTGGTCGTAGAGGGCTTGGGCCTCGGCCTGGGCCTTCGCCGCGGCTATGCGCTCCTTGCGGGCAGCTTCGGCGAGCTTCTCCCGGAGCTCCTCGTCGGCGGCCGCTTTCTCGGCTTCTTCCTCCGCCCGCTTCTGATCGGCGGCGGCCCTCTCGGCCTCGGCAGCGGCCCTTCCGGCCTCGGCCTGGCGCGCGCTGGCGGCATCGGCGATATCGGCATCGATGCGGCCGATGTAGCGGCGCAGGCCCTTTTCGGTCGCCTGGCTGAGGGTCAGACCCTCTCGGGCGCCAGCGGCGGCGATAGCGTGGAAGACGGCCTTTGCCTCTTCGTACTTCTCCGCCTTGTAGAGCGCCACGGCCTCGGCGTACTCACCCTCGAGCTCGGCGACGCGTGCCTGGCGCGCCAGTTCCTCGGGTGAGGGACCTGCAGGCTCTTCGGGCTCAGCGGGTTCGGCCGGTTCGGCCTCCGCCGACTGGGCGTCGATCTGGCGCAGGAACTCGGCGATGTTCTCCTTGGTCTGATCGCCCAGCTTGACGTCCAGCTCCTCGGCCATGGCCTCCAACCGTTCGAAGGCGCTTTTCGCCTGGGCATACTCGCCCTCGTTGAAGAGCTGGATAGCGTGGCTGTACTGGTCCTGCAGCTTCTGCTGTCTGGCCTGCTGGTCGAGGGAAGGCTGCTCCTCGGCGCGGGCACGGGGACCGGTTACCGACAGTCCACTGGCCAGAAGCACCGCGACAACCGCGGTGACCGCCAGAAAGACCGTCGCTCCTCTCCAATGAGCACCCTTCACTTGCGCCTCCTTTCGCTCCGTCGCAATGCTGGCGCTTCCTCTGTCGTGACTCCACAAAGCGTGACTATCCTGGACGGTCCGAGGCCGGGGATTCCGTCCGGCCTCGGACCGGATCGCGCTCAGTAACCTCCCCCGGAACGCCGCCTCGCTTCCCGTTCCATCCGGCGTCGCATGGCCTCGTCCTCCTGCTGGGCCGCGCGGAAGCGCTCTTCGCCCCGGCGAGCAGCCTCCTCCGCCATCCGCCTGTAGCTGGCCGCCCTCTCGGGACTGACGTAGCCGCCTTCCTGACCTCCCGTCCCTTCGACGGGCCCAGCCTCCAGCGGTCCCCCGGTCGCCGCCCCGGCCTCACCTGCGAGCAGCACCTGACGCTCGGAGGGGACCAGATCGGTTTCCTGCCAGCGCGTCTGCAGAGCGCCCTCGGCGTCGGTGTAGTAGAGGAGCAGCTTGCTGCTGACCACCCGACTCGTGGCCGCGTCGCCGGCAGCAGCGTACTCGATGCGGGGAGCGTTTTCCACGGCCACGGCCGTGGCCCCGGTGCTGAAATCGATGGTCAACTGCTGTCGTACGCTGGTGCCGCGGGCGGTGAACCAGCGCTTCTCCTCCCGGCCGATGACGTCACCGGGTCGGACCACGGGGAAGGTCACACCCACCCAGTCGGCCCGCTCCACGGTAGCCTGACCGCTGGCCGCCTCGGTGTCGGTGAGCTTCTCACCCATCTCGCTGACCGGGATGGTGAACACGTGCCACTTGTAGACCCTGACCTGGCCGGCCCCCTCCCCGCCACCGATGAAGAACCAGCGGATGCTGGGCAGGGCCCGCTGTGCCAGTGAGAGGGGCGTGGCATCCAGGTCGCTCTCGACGAACTGGGGAACGTCCTGGGGACTGGTGGGCTCGAAACGAGGGTTCTTGGCCACCAACTGGACCTTGTAGAGGTAATCACGGTCGGGCTTGACGGTGGCATCGGCGTAGGCGAAGCGCCCAGCCCGCTGGGCATCCTCCGAGGAGATCTTGCCCTCGGGCAGTTCGGTCGGCGACAGTGCGGACGCTGACGGCCCTCCCATGCCGTACATCGGGCCCATGTCGTCGAGACCAGGTCCCGTCACCGGGCCGACGCTGAGGGGCATGATCACCACGTCGTCCAGTGGCACGGTACCGACCTGCTCCAGCGTACCGCCAGCATCGCCCTCCGACCGGTAGACGTCGGCGCGGAGGAGCTCCAGGAACCCGGTGTAGCCGGTCTGGGCGTTCTCC
>CAZIBA010000226.1:3925-4925 GCA_964536795.1 uncultured Planctomycetota bacterium
TCCGCGGCCTGCTTGCTCGGATCGACGGGCCAGGTCAGCTTGATGCGGCCCCGCTCAGGGGTCACCGTCAGGGCTTCCACGACCGCCACCCGGGGGTACAAGGAGCCCGGGGTGAGGGGTCCACTGGTGTCAGCGACGACCAGGTGGGCATCGCCGATGGGCTCGACGCCCACCGGGGGACCGATGTCCTCCTTGAGTGCCTGGATCATATCCGGCTCGCTCAGATCGGGTTCCCCCTGTCCCAGCTTGGCCCCCAACTGGGCCAACTGACCCTTCAACTGCTCCGCTTCCGGTATGGTGGTATCCCACGGCCGGGCCGCCACCAGCACGGCCAGACACACCACCAGCACCACGGCAAGCCCCACTTTCTCACCTTGGTAGAATAAGAAGGCTCTTACTTTTTCCATTCAACCGCCCTCCGAAGGCTACGAGAGAAGCTCCAACCCGAACGCACCACTCCCAAAGGAAGGGCCCGGCTTCAGCGGGCTCGAGAGCTTCTCGCTACGTCCACACTCACAGATTACTCGGCACCTCCGACGGGACATACGGGCTGAAACGGTCCAGGCACAGGACTCTAACGTCAACCTCGACCAGAGGTCTGTACACGGTCTGTCCGGGTTCCCACATCCGGCGGAAATCGACATTCCGAACCAAGGTCAGCCTCTCGCTGGACAAGAGGGCGTCAATGAGCATGGGGAGCTGACGGAAGTCGATGGCGGCCACCAGGCGCACCCGTCGCTGCTCCTGATAGAAGAGCTGCTGCATCTCGGTGCTGATACCGGCGTCAACGGTAGCCTGATCGGAGAAGACCGAGAGGGCCTGTGACTCACCCTCCCGGCGTGGCCCACCTCCGCGGCCGCCGCTGAAGATGTCACCCATGGAACGAACGCGGGAACTGAAGGTAGTGTCGAAGCCCGGACCGCCGGGACCGCCCGGACCGCCGGGACCGCCGGGACCGCCCGGACCCATACCTGCTATCCCCCCACCCTCTTCCGTGAGT
>CAZIBA010000227.1:0-4917 GCA_964536795.1 uncultured Planctomycetota bacterium
CGCCGACGGCAAGTTGATCGTCGGCATCTGCAACGGTTTCCAGGTGCTGGTGAAGTTGGGGATGCTGCCCGGGTTGGACGGTCTGGGCGAGCAGCAGTGCACGCTCATCGCCAACGACTCCAACCGCTTCGAGGACCGCTGGGTTCACCTGACGGTGGAGGAGTCGCCTTCGGTGTTCCTGGAGAACGGGTCGCTCCTCTACCTGCCCGTGGCCCACGCTGAAGGTAAGTTCGTCACCCGGGATGAGGAGGTCTTGAGGGAGCTTGGCCGACGACACCTGGTGGCCTTCCGCTACGTGGACGACCAGGGACGCCCCGGTGACTATCCGGTGAACCCCAACGGCTCCGTCGACGACATTGCCGGCATCTGCGACCCCACGGGTCGGGTCCTGGGGCTGATGCCTCATCCGGAGCGCCATATCGAAGCCTACATGCACCCCCGCTGGACCCGTGAAGGCCTCCAGGAGGAGGGCGACGGTCTGGCCCTCTTCCGAAACGCCGTGCGCTTCTTCCACTGACAACCCTGCGGACCTCGCGCGCGGTCAGCAGCATTCACCCGGAGACGATGGGAAGACGGTGAGCGACACCTACGATCTTGTCATCCTGGGCAGTGGTCCGGCCGGCTACGTGGGCGCCCTCAGAGCTGCCCAACTGGGGGCCTCGGTGGCCGTCGTGGAGAGCCGGGAGTTGGGCGGCGTGTGTCTCAACCGGGGCTGCATCCCCACCAAAACCATCATCGAGACCGCCTGGGCCCTTCACGAGGGCCGCCGGGCCAAGGAAATGGGGGTCGAGGTCACGGTGGGTCCGGTGAACTTCGAGCGGATCGTCCAGCGGGCCCGCGGCGTGGTGGACCGCCTCCGCCGGGGTATCGGGAGCCTCTTCCAGGCCGCTCACGTCGTGCACGTTCAGGGCCGGGGGAAGCTGCTGGCTTCCGACCGGGTGCTGGTCGAGGACGGGAAGGAGAAGACCGAGCTTCGAGCCCGGGCCGTGCTCCTGGCCACGGGGACGGAGCCGGCCGTCCCCGGTCCCCTCAAGCTGGACAGCCCCCGGGTGATCACCAGTGACGACGTCCTCACGATGAAGGAGCTCCCCCGCCGGGTCCTCGTAGTGGGTGGCGGCGTGACCGGCTGTGAGTACGCCGGTCTCTTCAGTCAGCTTGGCAGCGAGGTCGTCGTCGTCGAGATGCTGGACCGCATCCTGAGCGTCATCGACGAGGACCTCCGCAAGGGGCTCACCAGGTCCTTCCGGCGACAGAGGATAAAGGTTCACCTTGGAACCCGGGTGGAGGAGCTCCACGAGAACGATGCCGGCGTCGTGGCCGAACTCAGCCAGGGCGACCCGGTGGAGGCCGACCTGGTCCTGGTGTCGGTGGGTCGACGGGCCAACGTGGAGGGGATCGGCCTGGAGGAGGCCGGCGTAGAGGTGGAGGAGGGCTACGTCAAGGTTGGCGATGGGCAGCGGACCTCCGCTCGGAGCGTCTGGGCGGCCGGCGACGTGACCGGGGGCCGCTGGCTGCTGGCTCACGTGGCCAGCCGGGAGGCGCTGGTGGCCGTGGAGGAGGCCCTCGGAGAGGGGCCGTCAGCACGTCCGGCTGCCGTGCCCTTCGGCATATTCACCGTGCCGGAGATCGGCGCCGTGGGGATGTCGGAAGCCGAGGCCGAAGAGGCCGGCCACCAGGTGTCCGTGGGTCGCTTTCCCTTCCAGGCCCTGGGACGGGCGCTGGCCTCCGGTCATCCGGAGGGGTTCGTCAAGGTGGTAGCCGATGCCGGTACGGGCGAGCTTCTGGGGGTTCACATCCTCGGGCCCCGGGCTGCCGACCTGATCCACGAAGCCGCCCTGGCCCTCGAGATGGAGGCCACCGTGGACGACCTCATCACCACCATGCACGCTCACCCCACCTTTGCCGAAGCCATCCAGGAGGCCGCTCTGGACGCCCTGGGACGGGCCCTCCATCTGCCGAAACGGAAGTCGTGATGAGCGGGACGACGAGGGGCGAGGTGGGTCCGGTTCGACTGCGTTCCTGCTGGCTGGGGCGGACGCCGTACCGTGAGGCCCTGGCGATTCAACAGGGCCTGCAGGAGGAGCTGATGGCCCGTCGGGGCCACCCCGGCTTCCTGCTGCTCCTGGAGCATCCGCCCGTCATCACCGCCGGGCGCTCGGCCAGTCCGGAGGACCTGCTGGTCTCACCGGCCCGCCTGAGCTCTCTGGGTGTGGAGTTCGTCTCCTGCCGAAGGGGTGGTCAGCTCACCTACCACGGACCCGGTCAGTTGGTGGGCTACCCCGTGCTCGACCTCAAGGCCTACCGGGCCGACGTGCACTGGTACATGAGGCAGCTCGAAGAGGTGCTCCTGAGGAGCCTTCGCCCGCTGGGGGTGGAAGCGGGCCGACGGACGGGCCACACGGGCGTGTGGGTCGGAAGCCGCAAGGTGGCCTCCATCGGAGTGGCCCTTCGCCGGTGGGTGACGGCGCACGGTTTCGCCCTCAACGTGGCTCCGGAGATGAGCCACTTCCGTCTGCTCCAGCCCTGTGGTCTGTCGGCGGAGACGATGACGTCCCTTGCCCAACTCATCGATGAGGTGCCGGATTTGAGGGAGCTGGCCTCGGCGGTCACCCGGAGCTTCGCCGAGGTCTTCGGCCTGAGAGGGGAGGCAGTGGTCTTCGAAGAGAACTCGGCGGAACTCCTTGCTTGTGTTGGGGTTGGGTCAGGGTGATGAGACTGAGCGCTGCTCCCTGGTTGCGGAAGCGGCTGCCTGCTGGCGGCGAGGTGGAGAGGGTCTGCTCCATCCTGCGTCGGGGTGGAGTTCGCACGGTGTGTCAGAGCGCCCACTGTCCCAACATCTTCGAGTGCTTCGCCCGGGGGACGGCCACCTTACTCATCCTCGGGCCCAACTGCACCCGCCGGTGCCGGTTCTGCGCCGTGCCCAAGGCCGAGCCGACGGCCGTGGACCCGGAGGAACCCATTCGGGTGGCCGAGGCCGTCCGGGCCATGGGCCTGGATTACGTCGTGGTGACCTCGGTGACCAGGGATGACCTCCCCGACGGCGGGGCCCGGGCCTTTGCCCGGGTCGTGGCCGAGGTGCGGGAACGGACGGGAGCGCGGGTGGAGGTGCTTACGCCGGACTTCGCCGGCAACTGGGGTGCGTTGGCGGCGGTGGTGGCCGCTCGGCCGGAAGTCTACAACCACAACGTGGAGACGGTGCCTCGACTGTACGAGCGGGTGCGCCCCGGGGCCTCTTTCGAGAGGAGCCTGAGGCTTCTGGAGCGGGTGAAGGAGCTGGACCCGGAGATGGTCACCAAGAGCGGCCTTATGGTGGGGCTGGGTGAGAACCGGGCCGAGGTGAGCGGGGTGCTCACGCGTCTTCTTCGGGTCGGCTGCGACCTGGTGACCGTGGGACAGTACCTGGCTCCCTCCCAGAAGCACCTGCCGGTGGCTCGTTACGTGCCGCCGGTGGAGTTCGAGTCGATGGAGCAGGAGGCGCGGGCCCTGGGTTTCCGGGGGGTCTCGGCGGGGCCTTTCGTTCGGAGCTCGCACGGGGCGGCGGAGCTTTTTGGGGGACTGGGGGGTTGTGACGGTTCTCGGGTGAGCGACAGAGAGACGAGGGAGGGGACTATGCGTCTCGAGGTGAAGGTGCCCGACCCAGGTGAGGACGGGCCGAAGGAGGCATCCATCTCCTTCTGGATGTTCGAGGAGGGGGACGACGTCTCGAAGGGTGAGGAGCTGGTGGAGCTGGTGACCGACAAGGCCAGCTACACGGTGGAGGCCCCGGCGAGTGGGCGATTGGTGAAGGTGAATCCCGGGGAGGGTGACAAGGTCACGCCGGGGGACGTGCTGGCGGTCATCGAGAGCGATGAGTAAGACCAGGCGACGTGGACGGTTCATCGTCTTCGAGGGGGTGGACGGCTCCGGGAAGACCACCCAGGCCCGTCGGGCCGCCCGGGCGCTGCAGCGGCGGGGCCGCGCCGTGCTCCTGTGTCGGGAGCCCGGCGGCACACCCGTGGGTGAACGCGTCAGGCGGATCCTCCTGGACCGTCGGCTGGCGGAAATGGAGGTGGCGACGGAACTGCTCCTCTACATGGCCAGCCGGGCCCAGTTGGTGCGGGAGGTGGTGGCGCCGGCCCTGGCCGCGGGGACGGTCGTGCTGGCCGACCGTTTCGTCCTCTCCAGCCTGGTCTACCAGACGGTGACGGGAAGCGTGTCGGAGTCGGCGGTCCGGGCCGTGGCCGCGGTGGCCCTGGGGGAGGTGGCGCCCGACCTGCAGGTGGTCCTGGACGTGCCCGTGCACGTGGCCCTGGCTCGCTGGCGTCGGCCGGCCGACCGGATGGAGACGAAGGGTCGGGCCTTCCTGGAGCGGGTCCGTCACGCCTACCTGGCCCAGGGCAAGCGCGATCCCCGGACGGTGCTTATCTCCGGTGAGCCCCCGGCGGGGGAGGTGCACGGACGGGTGATGCAGGAGATCGACCGTGTCCTTTGAGGCGGTCTGGGGGCAGGAAGCGGCCGTCGGCTTTCTCCGTCGGGCGTTGGCCGCCGACCGGCTGGCCCACGCGCTGCTCTTCGTCGGACCGGCCGGGGTGGGTCGTCGGCTGACGGCCCGGGAGCTGGCCAAGGCCCTCTTGTGTTCGCAGCCCGACCCCGCGCTTGGCGCCTGCGACAGGTGCCTGTCCTGCCGGCAATTCGAGCGGGGCAACCATCCCGGTTTCTCTGAACTGGCCAGGCGGACGGGCAAGCAGGTCGTGGAGGTGGAGGTGCTTCGCCAGTTCCTGGCGCCGATGCGCAGGCGGCTGGGTGCGACGGAGCGACAGGTGTTCGTCATAGACGACGCCGAGTGGCTGAACGTGGAGGGGTACAACACGGTTCTGAAGCGGTTGGAGGAGCCGCCGCCCGGCATATATCTTATCCTTACGGCCGTCCGCCTGACAA
>CAZIBA010000228.1:0-4914 GCA_964536795.1 uncultured Planctomycetota bacterium
AAAAGGGTGCGCCGTACGTTTAAGAGGATGGGATGGATGCATACTGGGCGGGCCCCCGTCGGGTCCATCCATGTAGGAGTGGCTTATGGGCTTGCCGTCACACTCGAAAGGGGCAGGGGGAAAGCGAGGCCCTCTGCTTTCTTCTCTGTCGTCCTTCCTTTCATTGAGTGACGAAGAGGCCATGTCACGCGTTCGGGGGCGCGACGACCCTCGCGCCTTCGCCCTGCTTCTTCGGCGGTGGGAACTCCCCATTCAAAGGCTGTGCACGCGGATGACCGGAGACCCCCGCCTGGCTGAGGATTTGGCGCAGGAGGCGTTTGCGCGGCTCTTCGCGCATCGGAAGCGATACCGTGGCAGTGCCCGCTTTTCAACCTTTCTCTGGCGCATCGCGGTGAACGTGTGCCTGGACGAGAGGAGAAAAGCGAAGCGACGAGCCCAGACTTCGCTCGACTGCGACGACGGCCGGGGAGCCGTCTCCGTAGAG
The DNA here is from genome assembly GCA_964536795.1 of uncultured Planctomycetota bacterium. Lineage (GTDB taxonomy): Bacteria > Planctomycetota > DG-23 > CBDVDV01 > CBDVDV01 > CAZIBA01. Next base: position 485 of record CAZIBA010000228.1, read on the forward strand.
ACACTGGCCGGCCCTGAAGCTTTGCCGGATGCGCTGGCGGTCAGGCTGGAACGGGCTGAGCTGGTGAGGGAAGCGCTGTTGCAGCTTTCCGAGCGCCATCGCACAGTCCTCGTGCTCCGCCATTACGAAGGCCTCAAGTTCCGCGAGATCGCCGAGGTGCTGGACATCCCCCAGGGAACGGTCAAGTCGCGCATGGCCGAGGGTCTCTCCCGGCTGGCCCGGCTCCTGAAACCCACGTTAGGTGAAGACTCATCACAGAAGAGAGAGGAAACCGAGGGACCACACCGGAAGGAGCTAAGATGACCCATCCCAGCCGAGACCAATGGGTAGCGTACCTCTACGGGGAGCTCGACCGGAAGTCGGAAGCGGTGCTGACGGAACATCTCGGGACCTGCCGCGAGTGTCAGGCGCAGGTGAGCGCGTGGCGCGGGGTGATGGCGGAGCTGGATGCCTGGCAGCTTCCGGAGAAGCGAGCGCGGGCGCTAGCGGTCTGGCGACTGGTCCGGTGGGCTGCTGCAGCAGTCCTGCTGATGGGGTTCGGGTTGGGCATCGGACGGGTCTGGGCTCCAGACGTGGAGGCGCTCCGTGAGTCGCTGGAGGCGAGCATCGGTGAGGAACTGCGTGAGGAACTCGCCGCCGACGTGCAGGCGTCGACCCGGGCCCTCCAGGCGCAGGTGCGGGACGATCTCTACGAGCACCTGTGCGCCGACTTCAACGACCTGGCAGCGCAGACGGTGAGGGCTGCCAGTGCGGTGACCGGCCATTACCTGAACGAATTCGCCCGTTCGGTGGAAGCGGCGCGGGCCGAAGATCGGCAGGCGATCGGTCTTGTCCTGGGTAACCTGGAATTCCGGAGACTCTCCGACCGCGCGCTTCTGCAAAATGGCTTGGAGACGCTGGCCACCGTGACCGAAGACGAGTTCCTGCGGACCAGAGAAGACATGGTCAGGCTGGCGGTCTTCAGTGAGCAGAGCACGCCAGCGTCGAAGGTATCGGACGTCCCGGACAGGGGTGACGAAAGGAGGCCGAAATGAACGGTCGCACGGTGTTGACGGGGATGCTGGTTGTTCTGGTTTTCTCACTGGCGGGTCCGGCGTCGGCCATGGAAGAGGCTGAACCCGGTACGCGGACGGCAGTCGGCGTACCGGACTCCTGGAAGCTCGCAGCGGACCTCGCACAGCAGTCTATCGCCCTGTCGGCGGGCCGGGGGGTGGAGCGCACGCAAACGCTCGTCGTCCTGTCGGGGGAGACGGAGGCAGCGGACCTGGCCAAGATCGTGGAAGATATGCGAATCATGGGGCGGATTCTCGATAAGGCTCTGGTGGCTGACTTCGACAGTCGGGGCCCGGGTCGGGCTATGGGTTTCACCGACCTTGCGCCCGTCTTTCAGTCTGGTGGGGTGCAGGGCATCTACCTGGAAGGGTACGGTGTTCTGTTCTTGCTGCCTAAGGTCGACTTCCCGCTCACGCCGCCGCCAAAGGTGGAAAAGCCAGAGGCTGGACCCGAGGCGGATTCCCTGTGGGAACGGACAAAGCGGGAAATGTATAGCCCGCGACATGTCGCCCTACGCCGCGAGGCCCCGAAGACCGAATACGATGCCAAGAAGGTCAAAGAGCTGCAGAAGACGGTGCTCGAAGCGCTGAGACATGCAGCCAATATGAGAGGCTTGAAGCCGGGAGAATCGATTGCGGTCGCCGTCCTTGGCGGCGGCAGGACAACACCCATCATAACCAAGCGTGGTGTTGGTGGGTTCGAGGGGTTCGGCGTCAAGGAGGATGATGAGCCCGTGAGAGTCTTTGTGCGAACCCCTAGCCTATTGGAGGCGGCGGCGTCACCTTCACAGGCGACGGTGCTGACCATCCACGTCAAGAAGTCCGACGTGGATGCTTTCGCGGAGGGCGAACTGAGCCTCGACGAGTTCCGCGAGCGAGCGACGATCGTCACCTACTAAGGGTCAGCGTCCGGGTACGGCCAGGTCCACGGCCCAGAGGGTGGTGCGGGCGGTGAGGAAGAGGGTCGAGCGGTCGGGGCCCCCAAAGGCGCAGTTGGCCGGGGTCTGTGGGAGCTTGATCTTCCCCAGAAGCTCACTCGCGGGGCTGAAGACGTGGACGCCGTCCCCGGCCGTGCTCCAGAGTCGGCCAGCTTCGTCGACGCGCATCCCGTCAGGTACCCCCGGCTCAATGACGACAAAGACCTCCCCACCCGCAAGGGAATTGTCCTCCTGGACCCCGAATACGCGGACGTGGTGGCGGGAGCGGTCGCTGTCGGCGATGTAGAGCAGCTTCTCGTCTGGGGAGAAACAGAGCCCGTTGGGACGAGAAAAGTCGGAACACACGGGTACGGGCTCGGCCGCGCCCGGGTCCAGGCGGAAGACGTAGTTGGCAGGCTGCTCGGCCTCTTCCGGCTTGATGCCGTAGGGCGGGTCGGTGAACCAGATGGTCCCGTCGCCCTTCACCACGACGTCGTTGGGCGAGTTAAGCTTCTTTCCTCCGTACGCTGAACACAGCGTGGTGACAGACCCGTCCCGTTCGGTGCGGGTGACCGTCCGGCTTCCGTGCTCGCAGGTGACCAGCCTTCCCTCCGGGTCCACCGTATTCCCGTTGGCCTGCTGGGAGGGTCGCCGCCAGACGCTCAGGCCCTCTTTCTCGCTCCAGCGGTAGATGGTGTCGGCCGGGATGTCACTAAAAAGCAGGAACTGACCCTCGATGAGCCAGGCCGGGCCTTCGGTGAACCGGAAGCCGTCGGCCAACAGTCGGATGTTGGGTTCGGGAGCAAGGACCTTCTCGAACCCGTGCGTAGCCACTTCTATACCGGTATTCCGCTGGACGTCAGTGATGGGTTTCCCTCCTTGCTGTGTTCACGGCCACCAGATGGTCCCGTCGGGCAGGCGGGCCACGCTCCAGGTGGGGTTGTCGTCGTCGCAGGGGAACTTGGCGGCCAGGGCTTCGTCGAAATCGATGCCCAGTCCGGGCTTTTCGCTGGGATAGACGTAGCCGTCCCTGACCTCGGGCAGGCCGGGGAACATGTCGGTCTCGGCCTGGTTACGGCTGACCCATTCCTGGATGCCGAAGTTATGGCAGGCCACGTCCAGATGCACGTTGGCGGCCATGCCGACTGGTGAGACGTCCCCCGGACCGTGCCAGGCGGTCCGCACCCCGAAGGCCTCACACAGGTGGGCGAGCTTGAGGGCCGGGGTGATGCCGCCAATCTGGGAAATGTGCACGCGGACGAAGTCGATGAGCCGGCCAGCCACCAGCGGTGTGATCTCGCGCGGGTGGTTGAAGAGCTCGCCCATGGCCAGTGGGGTGGCGCACACGCTTCGGACGTGCTCGAACCATTCCAGGTCTTCAGGCGCCAGGATGTCCTCCAGGAAGAACAATCGGTAGGGTTCCAGGGCCTTGGCCAGCCAGACGGCGTCGATGGGTGCCAGGCGCTCGTGAATGTCGTGGAGCAACTCCACCTCATCTCCTAATTGACGGCGCAGGTACTCGAAGAGCGCCGGGATGGCCCGCAACTTCTCGCGGGGGTCGAAGTAGGCGCCCGGCGGGACCCCTTCCGGCCGGTCGCTCTCTTCTCCGGCCAGGCCCGGGTAGCCCCCCAGTTGGCAGCGGACGTAGCGGTACCCCTGCTCCATGAAGGCATGGGCCCTTTCAGCTACCTGCTCGGGGGTCCGGCCGTCGGCGTGGGTGTAGACAGCTGCGGCCGGCCGGCACTTCCCTCCCCACAGTTGGTAACAGGGCATCCCGGCGAGCTTGCCCTTGATGTCCCAGAGGGCCATGTCGATGCCACTCACCGCGTTGTTGAGGATGGGGCCGTTCCGCCAGTAGCCATTCACCATAGCGCTGTGCCAGATGTCTTCGATGTTCCGTGGGTCCTTGCCCACGACGAAGGGTCCCAGGTGGTGCTCCAGGGCGGCCCCGACGGCCCGGTGGCGCTGAGTGAAGGTGGCGCACCCCAGGCCGTAGAGACCGGCTTCACTGGTGGTCACCTTGGCGATGACGTGCCGGCTGTGGCCAGGCTGGGTGAGGAAGGTCTGGACGTCCGTGATGGTGAGGTCAGTCATGGATCGGGTCCTTGCCTGTCGGCGCACCTATATGAACATGCCCGGGGGAGAGAGCTGCACGGTCAGTCCTCCGTCCACGTAGAGCACCTGGCCAGTGACGTAGGAAGCTGCTTCGGAAGCCAGGAAGGCCACGGCCAGGCCGATGTCCCGTGGGGTTCCCACGCGGCCCAGGGGTACGGGCTTCCCGCGCTCTTTTACTCCCTCGGCCCTCTCGGGGGTGACGGGTCGGGTCTGCATGACCCCCGGGGCCACAGCGTTCACCCGGATGCCGTGGGGTGCCAGGTCCAGGGCCATGGAGCGGGTGAGAGCGTCGATGGCGCCCTTGGAAGCGTCGTAGCCAGCCAGTCCCCGGTGCGCCCGGAGCCCG
>CAZIBA010000229.1:0-4910 GCA_964536795.1 uncultured Planctomycetota bacterium
GGCGCCCGTGATTGCCGACGGCACGGTGGCCGGAATGGGGCTCTGGGAGATCACGCTCAGCCGCAGGCCCGAATCGGCCAGCGATCACGCGGCCAAGTGGGAAACGTCGAACATGATGTTCTTCTACCCCGACCTGGTCGACGTCTCCGAGCTGGGCGACGGACCGATGAACCTGGACATGAAACCCCCACACGGGATCGGCGGACTCGACCCCCGGGAACACGCATCGGCAGAGGTGGGCCAGCGGAACGTGGAGCTTGCCTCCCAGGCCATCGGCAAGAAGGCGCAGGAACTGCTGGCCTCCCTCCCCGAAGACCAACGGTCCTTCAGCCTCGAAGCACTCAGCCCGGAACACTGGTGGCTGGTTTAGAGGCACCGGAGTTCTGGACTGCTCTGCGAGAGGACACCAAGCGGCCCGAGGGAAGTCCCCTGAAAGTGCGAGCGTGGACCACGGCGGACGTGCCCCGTACGCTCGTACGGGCACACGGTCTCAGTAGAAGCAGCGTTCGGGGGGGCAGGGGCCCGACTCTTCCAGGCTGACGCGGATGACGTGTTCTTCGCTCTCCTTGGGGGGACGGGCAGCTCCCCAGGACAGCGGTTCCCCCGTCTTGCTCCCGGCCCGGTAGACGGTGATGCCCTTGCACTTCAGCCGGTGGGCCAGGTGGTAGACCTGGCTCACGTCCTCGACGGTGGCTTCGAAGGGGAGGTTCACGGTCTTGCTGACGGCGTTGTCGGTGTACTTCTGGAAGCTGGCCTGCATTCTGACGTGGGCCTCGGGGCTGATGTCGGCGCTGGTGAGGAAGAGCTCCCGAAGGTCGGCGGGCACGCCCCGCAGGTGGGCCAGGGAGCCGTAGCGGGCCACCTCGGTGAACAGCTCTTCACTGGCCAGGCCGCGGTCTTCCAGGGCTTGGGCAAAGAGCGGGTGCATCTCGAAGAGCTCGGTGCCCTCCATTATGTTTCTCCAAAAGCTGACGGCGAAGAGGGGCTCGATCCCGGAGGAGCAGCCGGCGATGATGCTGAGGGTCCCGGTGGGGGCCACGCTGGTGGTGGTGGCGTTACGCAGCGTGCGATGCCCTCGCTTGGGCCAGACGCTTCTCCGGATGTTGGGGAAGGAGCCCCGCTCTCGACCCAGCTCGGCGGAGGCCCGACGGGAGGCCTGGACGATGGTGGACATGACGCGCTCGGCCAGCCGTCGGGCTTTTGGCCGGTCGTAGGGGATGCCCAGGTGGATGAGGAGGTCGGCGAAACCCATCACCCCCAGTCCGACCTTCCGGTTGGCCTTGGTCACCTCCTCGATGTCGGGGAGGGGGAACCTGGTGACGTCGATGACGTCGTCCAGGAAGCGGATGGCCCAGGTCACCGTCTCGGTCAGGGCTGGCCAGTCGATCTCCTTCTGGTGAACGAACCGGGCGAGGTTGATGGAACCCAGGTTGCAGCTCTCGTAGGGAAGCAGGGGCATTTCCCCACAGGGGTTGGTGCTCTCGATGGGGCCCACGGCCGGTGTGGGTTGTCGGCGGTTGATCTCGTCGATGAAGATGACACCCGGGTCGCCCACCTCCCAGGCGTTGCTGATGAGGTAGCGCCAGATGGTGCCGGCCCGGAGCGTGCGGACGGCCTTCCCGGTGCGCGGGTTGATGAGTCCGAAAGAGGAGTTCCGTCGAACCCGACGCATGAAGTCGTCGGGGGCGGCCACCGAGGTGTTGAAGTTGCGGAAGGCGGCGCCGTCGCGCTTGGCGATGACGAACTCCAGGACGTCCGGGTGGTCCACTCGGAGGATACCCATGTTGGCCCCCCGTCGGCGTCCACCCTGACGGACCACGTCGGTGGCCTTGTCGAAGATGCTCATGAAGCTCACCGGACCGGAAGCGATGCCCATGGTGGAGGCGACGACGTCACCCTTGGGCCGGAGGCGACTGAAACTGAAGCCCGTGCCGCCACCCGTCTGGTGGATGATGGCCATGTCCTTGAGGGCCTGGAAGATGTCCTCCATCGAGTCACCCACAGGCAGCGTGAAGCAGGCCGACAACTGGCCGATGACCGTACCCGCGTTCATCAGGGTGGGAGAGTTGGGCAGAAAGCGGAGCGAGGTGAGCATGGTGAAGAAGCGTTCCTCCACCTCCGCTCGACGCTCCGCATCGTAAGCGTCCTCGGCCTGGGCCACGGCGTGGGCCACCCGGCGGAACATCTCCGTCGGCGTCTCCAACACCCGCCCCTGCTCGTCCTTCTGAAGGTAGCGACGCTCCAGCACCTTGACGGCCGAGAGGGAGAGCTTGAGTTCGTCCCTCACCCCGAAGGCCCGCTTGGTGTCGCGGATGGCCCGCCGCTGGTTGCGGTAGAGGATGTAGGCCTTGGCCACGTCGGTGAGACCGGCTCGCATCAGGGTCTCTTCGACGACGTCCTGGATGTCCTCCACGGCCGGAGCCCTGCGGGCGAAGCGGGCCTCAAGCTGGTCGACCACGGCGGTGGCCAGCTCCCGAGCCCGACGTTGGTCTCCGCCGTTGACGGCCTCCAGGGCCTTGGCTATGGCCTGGGTGATGCGGGTCTTGCGGAAGGGAACGCTGCTCCCGTCACGGCGACGCACCCGTCGAATGGTCCTCTTGGCCATCTCCCTTCTCCCCGCTCCTCTGGCCCCCGGTGAGAACCTCGCCGCCCCCTCTCACCTTGCTCTCATCACGGCGTCAGGCCTCAGCCGTCTCGCCCACGCTCTTGAGGAACCGGTACACCTCGGCGCACATCTGCACCACGTGGTAGTCGGCCTTCCAGGCGCCACCCTTGTGGCCACCCGCGGGACGGTTGTCGCGGCTCAGCCCACCGTACCAGCCTCCGAACTCCCGGTCCACGACGTGCTCGAAGCAGTACCCGGCCGAAAGCTCAAAGGCCCCCCAGTGCTCCTCTTGGCGGGTGTGACCCCAGAGCCAGAGCGGGGCCATCACCCCCTCACACTGCTGCCAGAAGCTCTTGTGCGAGTTCTTCACCTCTCCGCTTCGGTGACAATCGGTGTAGTAGCCTCCGAACTCCTGGTCCCAGCCGTGCTTCCAGGCGAAGCTGACCATCTGGCCCGCCCGCTCAAGGAATACGGCGTCCGGCCGGTAGGCGTACACCCGAAGCAACAGCCAGGCCCACTCCATCTGGTGACCGGGCTGGACGGGCCCTTCCCGCCGGTCCGGGGCGTCGCTCCAGTCGTCCTGGAAGAACTCGGGCAGGCAGCCGTGCTCGTGGTCGAAGAGCTTGTCGTTCATCAGGTGACACAGCTCGACCGCCCGGTCCAGGTACCTGTCCTCCTGACTGACCTCGTACAGCGCCAACAGGGCCTCAACCAGATGCATCTGAGGGTTCTGCGAGCGCATCTCTTCAGGGTCGGACCAGTCCCGGCTGAAGCGACTGCGGTAGCCTCCCTGGGAGGGGTCGTAGGCGTGCTCTTCCAGGACCGCAAACGTTCTCCTCGCCATCGTCAGGGCCTGCTGGTCCCCGAAAGCCCGGGTGTACTCGCTCAGCGCCAGGATGGCGAAGGCGTGGCCGTAGGTGGCCTTGTCGTCGTCCCAGGGCTGGCCCTGCCGGTTCACCTGCCAGTACCAGCCCCCGTACTCCTCGTCCCAGAACTTCTCACGCATGAAGTCCAGACCGGAGCGGGCGGCCTCGGCGCACCACGGGGGGCCGTCCAGGAGTTTGCCCTGGCAGAAGTTGTAGACGAGGCGAGCTGTGGGGACCAGGTTCTTGCGGTTGGGGTCGGTGATGCGCCAGCGAAGGTCAAGTTGGGGGATGTAGCCACCGTGCTCCCTGTCCAGGGCGTGCTGGTACCAGTAGGGAAGGATGTCGGTCAAGGCGTGCTGCCTGAAGGTCTCCGCTCCCAAAGGTTCGCAGGACCGTGCTGGTGCCAAAGCCTTCGCCTCCCTCTTCGATGCCCTCACAGCAGCCCCGCTACATCTTACGCTGCGCCTTCGCTTTCTGCAACTCGCCCTTCCGCCTGTCCGGGGTGCACATCGTCCTCGAGGATGGCGTAGAGGAGCCGGTCGCACCACCGGCCTTTGACGAAGATGCAGCTTCGCCTCCGGCCTTCCACGCGCATCCCGGCCTTCCCCAACACCCGGGCGGAAGCCCCGTTCTCCGGGTCGCAGGTGGCGAAGATGCGGTGCAGCCCCAACTTCTCGAAGCCGAACCTGACCAGCAGCCCAGCCGCTTCTGTGGCGTACCCCTGTCCCCAGTGCTCGCGGGCCAGGCAGTAGCCGATCCAGCCCTCACGGTTCTCGGGAGAACTGACGGTCAATCCACAGCCCCCGATGAGCGCCCCCGTGCCCTTGAGGGTGACGACCAGGCCGAAGTGCCGCCTGGGCCGTACCTCGGCTGCCTGCATGCTTCGGGCAACGTGATCCCTGGTCTCATCCTCGGTATTCGGCCCCCAGGGCATGAATCGGCAGACCTCCGGGTCGCTGGCGTAGCGGTGGATGGCCTGCCAGTCGTCCTCCCGGTACTCCCGGAGCACCAGGCTCGTCCCCGTAAGCTCAAGGGGACCCGTAACCTCGCGCAGTTCGTCGGGCATATCAAGCCTCGAAAACGAGTCGGCCGAAGGCCTGGGTGACGTGGAAGTCGTGCATCCCCGTGGGGCTCCAGGCCGTGAACTCGGAGTAGGAGGCAGCGCCTCTCTTGGCCCGGTCGCGGGGCCTGCCGGGGCGAACGCCTCTCTCGCCCGGCCCGCGTGCCGGTCGAGTCAAGCTGTGCTTGTCAGCGGCGTGGTCGATCCGGTAGATGTTGGCCCGCCAAGCGTCGCCCTGCACGGGGGGGATGTGAGGAGCGGAGATGAGTTGGCTGAAGGGCACGGCCAGTTCCACCGTCCAGCCTTCGTCCCGCGTGCCCCGCCGGGTGGGGTCGCCCCGGACCACGACGGCGTGCTCCACCCCGTGGCAGGTCCACAT
>CAZIBA010000230.1:0-4901 GCA_964536795.1 uncultured Planctomycetota bacterium
GACAAGGAGTCCGACAGGGTGGCGGCGATGGCCCGCATCCCCTCCACGACGTTCCCCAGGAAGCAGAGGAAGAAGGCGAAACAGATGCTCACCATCGAGCTCAGGACCGTCGAACCCATCACGGCCAGGGCCGCGGCCACCGTAAGTCCCAGCAGCAGTGTGAACACGGCCTTGGCCAGGTTCCACTCGAAGCTCTGCGGGCGAAGCTGGATGCGCAGGTCTTTGGGTTTCACCCCCAGGGCGTCCGTTTCCGTGGTCCGCTTGAGCAGCACCAGCACCGAACTGTTCCTGTCCACCAGACCGACGGGGAAGGCGATCACCGTCGGTTTGTCCGATTGGTAGAAGACGCTGAAGTCCTCGCTACTCCCCGAGGTGGGGTTGACCACGGTGACCACTCCGGGCACCAGCCCGCTGCCCTGGGAGTTGGTGACGAACCGCATCTCCACGTAGATGCTCTCGGCCCACAGTCCCCGGGGAAGCACGTTAACGAAGCGAAACCGGCCGACCACGTCCAGTGGACCCCGCACCCAGCTCAGACCTTCGGCCGTGGGTGCCACGTGCACCACCTGGCCAGCCTGGAGCACCTGAAAGGCCTCCGGGTCCAGGAAGCGCCGGGCCACCAGCAGCTCTTCCTGCCGGGCCGGTGGCAGGTAGCGCCGGGCCGTGTAGCGGACGTAGGCCCAGGTGAACACCGCCATGACCACCAGCAACGCCGCGGCCAGCAGCGCGAAGCCCAGGCTGCGACCCAGGATTAGCTGCCAACGGGTCACCGGCTTGGTGAGCAGGCTGTAGATGCGCCGCTGCCGGATGTCCTCGGGGATGTTGGTGGCCGCCAGGAAGACGATGGTGATGAGACCGAAGAGGGCCATGCTCTTCATGGCCACGGTGAGCGCCAGTCTGGCCTTCTCCTCCGGGTAGGCCTTGGGGGCCAACTGGGTGCTCACCAGCACCACGGCAAGGAAGAGCAGCACCACCAGCATCACCTTGCTGCGGACGGATTCGCGAACGGTGTGCTTAGCCAGACTCAGGACTTGCCACACCCTCTCGCTCCTTTATCACCCGCAGGAAGAGCTCTTCCAGACTGGTCCGGGGCACGTCCACCGAGATGAGGTCGTCGCCGACGAGCTGACGCAGCCGACCCAGGCTCTCCTCGCTCAACCTCTGGGTCGTCACCTGGGTCATCTCCTTCTGGCTCAAGAGCTCTTGCATGTTGCCCTCCACGCTGAGCTCACCCCGGTAGAGGATGGCGATCCTGTCACAGACGTCCTCCACGTCGGCCAACAGGTGACTGCACAGCAGCACGGTCTTGCCTTCCTCCTTGAGTCGGAGGGTGACGTCCTTCATCTCCCGGGTCCCCACGGGGTCGAGTCCGGCGGTCGGCTCGTCCATGAACACTAAGTCGGGGTCGTTGATCAGGGCCTGGGCCAGGCCGATTCGGCGCATCATCCCCTTGGAGTATTCCCGGAGTGGTCGTCGGGCCGCCCCCTCCAGACCCACCAGCTCGATGAGGGACCGCGTGCGCTCCACCCGTTCCCTCCGGCGGAGCCGAAAGAGCTGTCCGTAGAAGTCCAGGGTCTCCACCGCGTCAAGGAAGCGGTAGAAGTAGCTCTCCTCGGGCAGGAACCCCACCCTTTGGGTGGCCCGCACGTCACCGGGCGGGTGACCCAGCACCCAGGCCCGGCCCCTGGTGGGGAAGAGCAGTCCCAGGAGCATCTTGATCGTGGTGGTCTTGCCCGACCCGTTGGGTCCGAGCAGTCCGTAGACCTCACCCGGACGGAGCTCCAGGTCCAGGTCCACCACCGCGGCCACCTTGGGACGACCCCAGAAGTCGGTGAAAACCTTGGTCAGCCCCTTGGTCTCTACGACCAGGTCGTCCCTCGGCCCGCCAACCCCGCCCGGGGTCTCCCCGGCCTGGACCGACGGACCGACCGCCTCAGTAGTGGACGTCGCTTCACTGTCAGTCATCACCTTCGCGCTCCCATCCCCAGGTTCGCCCCTACGGCCCTGAACCCGGATCTCGACCCGGACACCTCACAAAAAAAGCGGCCCCACTCACCTCAGGCGTCCCACGCCCGGGGAGGCCGGGCCTCCCGGCGCGTCCAGCACAATACCTTCACGACCACGGCCGGTGGCCGACGACGAAGCACAAACCGCCGGCCCTCACCAGCGCACCAGCAGCCTCACTGCCGCACCGCGGCCAGCACTCGCTTGCGCGACTTGCGCTCCTTGCGCCGCCGTCTCTGACTCGGTTTCTCATAGTAGGAGTTACGCTTGATGTCCCTGGTCAACCCCTCCTTTTCGCAGATTTTCTTGAAACGTCTGAGGAGTTGCTGAATGGACTCGTCGCCTCTTGCTCGTACACGAATCATAGCATACACGTGTCCCTTCCAAGACCGATGCCTCTCACCTTCGGGTCCAGTGACCGGTCGGCCGACGATGACTGACCCTGCAACCCCATAAGTGTACCGTTTTCTTCCTCCTCGTTTCAAGCACAAAAACCGCACGACCAGGGCTGTGTTGGGTAGATAGTGACCCACCTGGGGGAGGGCTGTGGGTGATGGCCCCGGCGGCTCGACGGCGCCTGGCCGTGGCCATCTTCGTAGTCGGCTTCTCCTACCTCCAGTCCATCATCGTTGTGGTGGGTGCGCTGGCGGTGTTCGCGCTCGTCGTGGTGATCCTGACTCCAGGCAAAGCCGGAGACGGCGACAGGTTGCCGTACCCGTTTTGCATTCGCACCATCAAGTAGCCGGCCAGCACAAAAGCCACGTCCGGCTCCGCGAGCCCACCTCAAGTCTTGTCTCCAGGGACGCTTTTGCGCTTGAAATCTCCGCCTCCGCCCTCCATAAGGTAGTCGGGGGCGCGGATGTACGGCGTGTGGAACAGGTGTTTGGCCCGCGCAGAAGGAGGACGGTCATGGCCGAGGAAACGGGCAAACCGCAAGACCAGGCTGCCGAGGGGGCCGCTGCCCCGGCCGAAGCGCCGGCGGGGGGCAAGAGCTCGCCTGACGAGAACACCATGGCGATGCTCGCCCACATCCTGACTATGTTCACGGGGTTCATCGGGCCACTGATCATCTGGCTCATCAAGAAGGACCAGTCGGACTTCGTGGACGATCAGGGCAAGGAAGCCCTCAACTTCGGAATCTCGATCGTCATATACTACTTCGCGGCATTCCTGTCCATCTTCGTGCTGGTCGGGTTCGTCCTGGTGCCGGCGGTGATCATCTTTGCCATCGTCAACATCATCAGGGCCGCTATCGCCGCCAACAAAGGCGAGAGGTTCCGCTATCCTCTCTGCATCCGGATAATCAAGTAATACGGGAGTCGGCGGAAACCTGATCCGTACGTGACCTTGAGGGAGAGGACGGACTCCTTGTCCGCCCTCTTTCTTTTTGCCTCGCCCGGCGTCATCATTGTGCTACCGGAGCCCGGGGAACGAGACAAGGAGCAGCTACGTGGCAGACGTCATACTGGCAGAGGTGACCCGGGGCTGGCGGAGCAAGGGTCGGCAGGTGGTGGAGTCTGTGCACCGGGGGTCCGTTCTGGTGGCCGACACTGAGGGCCTACCCTTGGTTCTGGCTGGGGGTTGCAGCCTTTTCCTCCGCTCGAGCGCCAAGCCCTTTCAGGCCCTGGCGCCCGTGCTTTCCGGGGCGGTGGAGCACTTCGGCTTCGGCGACCGGGAGATAGCGCTCTTCTGCGCTTCTCACAGTGCCGAGCGGGTGCACGTGGAGCTGGCCCGGAGCATCCTGCTTCGACTGGGGCTGGACGAATCGGACCTGGAGTGCGGCGTCCACGCGCCAGGGAGCCAGGAGACCCTGAGGGCGCTCTACAGCTCGGGCAGGCTCCCGGTCGCAGTCCACAACAACTGTTCGGGCAAGCACCTGGGGATGCTGGCCCTGGCCCGCTTCCGGGGCTGGCCCATCGTGGGTTACGTCGAGCGGAAGCACCCCGTGCAGCAGGAGATCTTCCGTATCGTGGGCGGCCTCCTCAAGCGCGAACCGGACCAGATTCTCTACGGCCGCGATGGCTGTGGCGTGCCCACCCCCCTGGTGGGCCAGCGCGACCAGGCCTGGCTCTTCGCGCTGCTTGCCAACCCGGACGACATGCCCGCAGAGTTCCGCGCACCAGCTCGACGCATCGCCGAGGCGATGTCGGCACACCCCCGACTGGTCGGAGGCACGGGCAGGCTCACTACCGAACTCCTTGAGGCCGTTGGTGATGAGGTCGTGGCCAAGACGGGGGCGGAGGGCTCCATCGGTGTCGGCCTTCGAGGACGGGGTCTGGGCATCTCCATCAAGGTGAGCGACGGCAGCTCGCGAGCCCTGGGGCCTTTCCTGGCCGAGCTGCTGAACAGGCTGGGCCTGTTGGACGGCGAGAAGGGACGCGCGTTCTACGACCGCTGGTCTCGTCCTCCGGTGACCAACGCGCGAGGCGAGCACGTGGGCGAGGTTCGGCCGTCAAAGCGGACTGTGAACGCCCTGCTCAAGCAACTCAGAGCGATGGAGCTCTGCAGATGAGCGAGAAGGAACGGGTGCGGACGGTTTTGGCTCACAAGGAGGTCAGACCCGTCCCCTACCACCTGGTCTTCACCCCTCCGGTTGAGGCCCTGCTCCGGGAGCATTTTGGAGCGGACGACCTCAACCGGGTCTTGGGAAACGCGTTGCTTCGTGCCTCGGTGGTCCCCGGGCCGGAGGTGCAGCCCGACGGCACGGTGCGTGACGACTTCGGGGTCATCTGGGAGCAGACGGACGTGAACCGGGGCGCCCCCGTCCGCTTCCCCCTGGAGCAGCCCAGCCTGGCCCGCTACCGATTCCCCGACCCAACGGAGCCGAAGCGCCTTGAGGCACTGGCCCGCCGGATCGAAGGGAACGAAGACCTCTACGTGGCCGTCTTCGTGGGCGA
>CAZIBA010000231.1:0-4874 GCA_964536795.1 uncultured Planctomycetota bacterium
CTGTACGACCTCACCCGAGGCGAGGGGGGCAGTGCGCCCCCCGTTCCCGCACCTTCAGCTCCCGTGGCACACGCCCTCCGAGAGGAAAGGGACAAGGGGCTTAAGCCCCTTGCCTTCGAGGCGACGGGAGGGCCTGCCCTTCGCGGGCCCCGCGAAAGAGGCCCTTCACCTCTCCAAGAGCTTCTCGTACTCATCGGCCTGGGCTTCGACCGCATCGGCCCAGCTTTCCAGGCCGAGCATCTCCTCGTCGATGACCAGGTAGCGCATGTCGGGCGTCCGGTTGGCGAAGTGACGGGCCCGGTCCCGGCCGTGGGCAAAGGCCTTCTCTTTGGTAGACATCCCCTTGGGAAGCTGCACCTTCTCGTAGTTGGCGACGATCTGGGCGTACACCTCTTCGCGCTCGGCAACGGTCGAGCGAGCCAGCGCGACTGCTTCCCGCAGAGCTCTCAGCGCCCTGGGTCGGCTGGTGAAATGAACCTGGTGGGCCTGTCCCAGGAGTTTCTCGAGCTCGGATAAGTTGAGGATGAGCTTGCAGTTGTGACGACACAGGTTGGCGATAGCCAGGTAGAGCTCGAAGTCGTACTTGTTGCGCAGGGGGCGTGCCAGGTTCTCGTGGATGAGCTCGATCTCGCGCTCGATCGTCCCCAGCTCCCGGCGAGCGTCCCTCACCCAGTCGGCGTAGCGGTTGTTCCAGTACTCGCTGTACTCCAGGTCCTCCCACCTGAGCAGATCGGGCAGGTGCACCTTGCCCACGTCACCGTAGTGCCAGACCTTCCTCTGGAAGGAATCGTAGTAGAACCAGGCCGAGTCCTGGAGCATCCGGTAGAGTCGCCAGAGGTCCTTGACCTGGGGACCGAAGTAGCTGGGCGCGAACTTGGCCTTCCACTCATCCAGCGTGGGCCCCTTCCCGCTCCAGGCGTACTCCGCAGCGCAGATGAAGCGGGGCATCCAGTTGGAGATGTGCACGCCCGAATCGTCCCAGGAGGTGCAGATCATCCCATCCACTTCGCCCGAGCGGGCGGCCGAGCCGACGGTGCTCCTGGTCCGGGTGAGGGAGCCGGGGTGCTCGCGCGTACGGTTCTGCCAGCGAGTGACTTGATGAGCAGGCTGCAGGGGCAGGAACAGCGGCTCGATGCCCGGGTTGGGAGCGTAGCAGCAGACCTCGTGCCCGGCTTTCCTCAGCTCCCCTGTACGCTCGGGGTCGCGGCGCCAGCCGGTGAAGACACGGGGCTGGACCTCGGCGTGTTCGCCTCCGGAGCGGCCGCCCCAGGCCATCATCGTCCGGCCCTTCTCCTTGAGGTGCTCCTGGACCCTCTTGAGAAAGATGTCCATCAGGCGCTCTCTGCCGTGCTCCTCGGCGATGGCCTTGCAGCCACACTCCACGCCCTGACCCAGCTCGTAGGTCTCGTCGCAGCCCACGTGCAGGTACCTGACGCCCGGCGTCGCTTCGATGGCGTCGTCCCAGAGGTCGAAGAGCAGCTCGTAGGAGCCGTCCTTGAGCGGGCAGAACTCCCAGTTGGAGTCGGGAATCTCCCGCAGGTGCCGCCACTTGCTGTGCTTGAGGATGTAGCTCACGTGGCCCAGGCCCTGGATCAGGGGCACCAGTTGGACGTGGTGCTGGGCGGCGAAACGGGTGAACTCCTGCACGTCCTCCTTGGTGAAGGCACCGGGGGCGCCCACCTCGGGGTGGGACTCGTAGGCGAACTTGTCCTCCCACTCCCACACCAGCATGTTCACCTTGTAGTGGGCCAGGGCGCCGATGAGCCAGCGGACGTACTCGGGCTTGCCCTGGTGGTGCTTGGTGTCGTAGTGGATGGCCCGGAAGCCGATGTCGGGCCAGTCGCGGATGGAGAGGCACGGCACCTCGACGCCACCCGCGGCCGACGAGCCGGCCAGCTCGATGAGGGTCTGGACGCCGTAGTAGAGCCCGGCCTCGTCCACACCCACCACCTCGGCGCCCTTGGGCGTCACCGTGAGGGCGTAGCCCTGGGCCTTGAGGTCGAGCCTGGCGTTCCTCTTCAGCTTGATGGTGCCGCTCGCGCCCTTGGCCAGCCTCGGTTTGAGGCCGAAGCGGCCCTTCAGCTCCTCGGCGAGAAGCTTGGCGGCGAAGCGGTCGGCCTTGGAGGGCTTGCCCGGCAGGGCGATGCTCGCGTTGGCGGCCAGGGCCAAGACCCCTTCGGCCAGTTCGGCCTCCTGGGGTTCGGGGATTAGCGTGATGCCAGCTCGAAACAGCTCTGACGTCTGCTCCACCTTCGCTCCACGAGCTTCGGCCGACGAGTGCAACTCCGACATGTCCGACTCCTCTTCAGAACGTAGTGGTCATCTCCTGGCCCGGGCACCGCCTACCCTCACCCTAACCCTCTCCCGGAGGGAGAGGGAACAGGTCGCCGGCCCTGATGTTCACCCCCTCTCCCTGTGGGAGAGGGATGGGGTGAGGGCTTGTCATCACCCCCTCTCATCAGAAAGCTGTGGTCAGGTCCTGGCGCTGGCCGGTGTGGGCGGCGACGTAGCCCTTCTCCATAATCTCGATAACGTGTCGTGCGTGCTCTGCCGTCACTTCGGGTTCCCGGTCTTCGCGGATGCAGTCGACCAGGTGGAGGATGTCGGCGTAGACGTGGGATTCGGGGAGTTCAGCGTGTGCACCGACGACGATACCGGGCCGCCGGCTGGCGGGCACGGGCTCGAACTCCTCCGCGTGCCTCCCGTTGACTGCGACCTTGCGCTCGACCACCTCGATGGTCCCTTCGCTACCGTGGAAGCGGAGGCTGCCCGCGTCCGACCCGTAGGTGAAGCCGGCGTAGACGATGGCGAAGCCCTTCTCGCCGAAGTCCACGGTGAGGATGGTCATGTCGTCCATCTCCACGGTGATCTTCTTCCCGTGGTACTCCCGCTCAGGCAGGCCGATGGCCGAGGCCCCGACAACGGCCTTGCCTGGCCCCAGGATGCCGGTGAGCGTGTGCAGGCAGTAGACGCCCATATCGAGCATCGGCCCGCCACCCGGCTTGTAGTACCATGCCGGGTCCACGTCGGTGAGCACGTCGCCTTCCTTGCGAAAGCCCTCGTACTCGTGGCCGGCGAAGGCCATCCCGCTGACGCAGAAGTAGGGCCGGCCAATGGCCCCGGCCTCCACCCACTCCTTGATGACCCGGTGCATGGGCCGGAGCATCTGCCCCGGCGAGGCGACGATCTTCACCCCCGCCTTCCTGGCGGCCTCGATGAGCTGGTCGGCCTCGGCGACGGTCGTGGTCATCGCCTTGTTCAGGTGGAGGTGCTTGCCGACGGCGACCGCGGCCATGGCCTGCTCGAAGTGGACGCCGATGGGCGTGGCCAGGGCGACCACGTCCACCTCGGCCTTGGCCAGAAACTCGCCATAGTCCTCGAAGGGCTCAGCTCCTCCGAACTTCTCCCCCGACGCCTGGGCCCGGCCGGGGACGTTGTCGCACACAGCCGTCAGCCGACAACGGCCCTTCAGGTCCTCCTGCACAAGGTGGGGCAGGAGCCCACGCTGCGACACCGACCCACAGCCCACCAGGCCTATCTTGACTTCGTCTGCCATGGTACGAACCTTTCTCCTCCGGTGCGAGGCAAGGGGCTTAAGCCCCTTGCCTTGTGCCACGGCGGGGCTTGCCTGTCGTGAGCCTGGTCGAACGGTCCCGCCGTGCTGCCGTGCTGCCCTCACCACGGCCGGGCAAGTCCGGCCGTGGCACACCTTTTTTCCTGGACGGCCGGGCCCTTCGGCCCCTCGACAGTGCTCGGGACAGGCCCTTCGACTAAGCTCAGGAGAGGCAAGCCTGTCCGCCATAGCCCGGAAGGGCGAAGGCGGGGTTCGACAAAGTCAATTGCTCACCCCGCCCTGAGCTTGCTTGCGGTGAGTCCTGTCGAACCGTCGAAGGGCGGAACCGGCCGTGGCACACCTTTTTCCTCTCCGATGCGGGACAAGGGGCTTAAGCCCCTTGCCTCCATCAGGCTTCAGTAGAGCTGCCATCCGCTCATCTCACCCGGACTTCTCAAGCAGCTCCTTCATGAGTTTGCACTGCTCCTCGGCGAACTCCCACTTGATCTCGAACACCCAGTCGCCCTCATAGCCCACCGTCTTCAGAGCGTCGAACAGCTTCTTGTAGTCGGTGGTCTCGGGGGTCAGGAGTGAGGAGTGGTAGCCGTAGAGCCGCTTGCCGATCTGCTCCACCTGGACGTGGGCGGGCTTGCCCATGCGGGGGTATTGGCAGTGGTCGTAGGCCCCCATGGCCGGGTGGTCGAGCTCGTCGAGCATGCGGAGCAGATCGTCGAACTCGCCCAGGTTCGAGCGTCGGAAGAGGCTGGCCTCGAAGCCGAAGAGCACGCCTTCCTTAGCGGCGGCGTCGCCGGCCTGGGCCAGGATGGCCTTCCCTTCCTCCCAGGTTCCCCGGCTGGTGCCCAGGTGCATGAGGATGCTCCTGGCTCCAAGGAGCCGGGCCAGCTCGGCATCCTTGGCCAACCCCTTGACGCCGTCGGCCCAGTCCGACAGCTTGCGCTCGTCGGCGCTGTAGCCCCACACCCAGTCCGAGGACAGCGTGGTAACGGGCACACCCGTCCGCTCACACTCGCTGAGGATGAAGTCGATGTCCTCGGAGGTGAGCTCGTCGGCCCAACCCCGTGGGGTGTCGCCCCCCATGACGCAGAGCTCCACGGCCCCGTAGCCAGCGGCCTTGGCCGCCTCCAGGTCCTTGGTCATGGCTTTCCGGACGTCCTTGACCCCGTACGTCGTCCTGATCGAAACACGCATTGGTCCGCTCCTTCCGCCTTCGTGCCACGGCCCGTACGGGCCGTGCTGCCCTCATCACGGCCGGGCAAGCCTGTCCGCCATAGCCCGAAGGGCGAAGGCGGAACCGGCCGTG
>CAZIBA010000232.1:0-4867 GCA_964536795.1 uncultured Planctomycetota bacterium
CAGCCGATGGAAATGATGCCCACGGGGCCCGCCGTCATCAAGCACAAAAGCCCCTGACTCATCCCCGGCTTCCGTAACGCCTTGGTGTTTTGCGGGTTATGGCTGACCGCCTGCCGCCCCGTACGGGCGACACGGCAACTGCTTTCGGGGATGGCCCAGCCGCCGACCGGCGAGGTAGGCGTGAAGCATCGGAAGCAACGACGCCCGGTGGGCCGAGGCACAAAGCGAGTTTCCGGTGCCGGGCACACACCTTGAGCAAGCTCAAGGCGTGCCACCAACGTAACACGGCCGGACGTTTCCCCCGAGCTCACGGCCCGTACGGGCCTTGGCACACCCCCGCCGGGCAAGACCGGCCGTGGCACATGGCCGTGGCACGTGGTTTCACGCTCACCCCGGCGACTGTGCCATGGCGGGTCTCGTCCCGCTACACAGGCCAGACGTGGGTTCGACTGTTCATTGTGCCCAGAGACCAGGATGACAACCTCGGGAAGGCCAAAGTGATTGACGTGGCCTTCATCACCTCCCCCAGGCCTGACCTCACGGACCCCTTCGGCCGTCGGTACAGGACCTTTGACAGGTTCCTCCGTTGACCGTCATGAAGCGGATGCTGCGCTACGAAGCAGGAGTGGACCGAGGCGCTGGAATGCTCCGCCCCGAAGAGGTCTTTGCGGTGAGTTGCGGGCAGAAAGGCTGAGGTGGGCGTGGCCGTGCAGTCTTAGAGAACGGCACCACCCGAACTCAGACAAGCTTCGCTTGTCTCGACTGTCCTTACGGCTTGCCCGAGAGAAGCTTCTTTCCGGGAGGCCCGACGGGCAATACGAGAGAGGCGGTGCCTCCTTCGCTTGCCTCGGGTGTACGCAGTGCCTGCCCGAGAGGCAAGGGGCTTAAGCCCCTTGTCTTCTCGACTCACCGACGGGCAAGCCGGGAGTGGCGGTGCCACCCTCCGGGCCCACTGGGGAACACGTCCAGCCCCTGCCCCCCTCGGGGCCGTCAGCGTTTCAGCGCCTCCAAGTGGCTCCAATGCGATCCGTGCAGATTACGTTCGCGGCCTTCGACAAGGTCAATCCGCCTTCGCGTGAGGGACGAAGCCGCTTCGGCGGAGTCCCTTGCTCAGGCCGCCCTGAGCCTGTCGAACGGGCGGAGCACGGAGGTGCCTCTCACCCATCCCTCTCCCAAGGGGAGAGGGCTGAACAAGATAGCCAGGACCCACTTAGGAGTCCAGGCACCTGCGCGCACACCGTCGGCGCCGTATACACTTAGAGCGTCTAACGGAACCCCTCTCCCCCTCCGGGGGAGAGGCTGGGTGAGGGGGTAGGTCGGGGACTACCGAACCCTCACCCCCACCCTCTCCCAGGGGGAGAGGGGGTTTTGGCAGGTGCTCTTAGTTGCCCCCCGGCCACGGCCGTGAGGGAGAGCTGCCCCCCGTCCCTCCCGCACCAGCCGTGGACGCCCCCGCTTCTTCACCGCCCCCTCTTCATCCCTACGGGTCCTTACGGACAGGTGAGCTCCTGGACCTGCCCCCCCTTCAGTCCAGGAGCGTATCAACCTCGAGCACGGGGTCGAAGGAAGCGTAACACCCCCGTACGGTGGTCCGGTGTTCGGTCTGCCTGTCCAACGTCCATCCCTACGGCTCCGTATGCAACGGGCAAGCTGAGGCCCGTACGGGTGGGAGCCAAGCCGTCCCGCACGTGGTAGAGCACGAGGCGTGCCTGAGGAGTGGATGCGAAGCCACCTTCGAGGCGGCTTCTCGCAACACCCTTCAAGGCAGAGGGTTACGTCTGAGTGAATGGTCGTTTTTTTCTGAGGATTCAGTCCGTACGGGACGGCTTGGGAGCGACGTCGTCAGCTATTCAGGCGCTCACTGTCGGTGAGGAGTCAGCTTTTCGGACGGATGTGCGCCCGTCCGCTGCTCGTCGCCCTCCTTTCACCAGAGCATACCCGTTCCACTGAAGCCGCGACGCGCCGCTTCACAATCAGCGCGTAGGAACCATTGCCAGATACGGGCACGCCCGTCAGCCCTTTCCGGGGAATTGCCACGGACAGGCCCTTCGACTCCGCTCAGGAGAGGCCCTTCGACTCCGCTCAGGACAGGCCTTGACCGGCGGGGCACCAGGCAGTAATGAGGAAGGCAACGGGAGTGCAAGGCTTTCTTCGGAGGAGTCCGCGTGGAGGGAAGAGCCGTGACTGATCTGCTGCTTGGCGTGCTGGTGTGCGGTCTGTTGGTGGTGTCGGTGTACGCGAGCGCCGGCGATACGCCGGTGACCTCGTTCGAGAACGACGCCGAGGCCCAAGGGTGGTCGGGCGGAGAGGTGGTGGCCGAAGGCGCAGCCCAGGGGAGGAGCAGCTACCGGGTGATGCCCGGGGCCACGGCTGAGTTGGCCACCCGGGCCGACTGGTCGGCCTACCGCCACCTCAAGATGGACGTCTACAACCCCGGTGAGGTCATCATGGTCAACTTCCGCTTCTGGGACAGCCAGCAGCGGAACATAATGGCCTTCGAGTACAACTTCTACCACGGCCGGACCACCCAGCACGTCCGCATCGACGGCCTGGCCAACAACTTCGGTATCGGCGAAGGCATCGACACCAGCCACGTCGCCCGGGTGCAGATCATCGTCAGCGAACGCCGACAGCTCGACACCTCCACCGAGGGCATCTACCTGGACAACCTCCGCCTCTCCAACGACCCCACCGAGCCCTACCTGGAGCTTCCGGAGGGCGAGCTGGCCGCTCTGCCCCTGCAGAAGACGCCGGGCGGCTTTCTTCTGCCCGAGTTCCCGGGCTTCGAGGCGGGCTACAACAGCTTTGCCATCGACCCGGCCAACTACCAGCTCCTGGCCCTCCCGGGCAGCGGACGCGACGGCGAGGGACGGGCCCTGGAGATGAAACCCCTCACCGTCGATAGCATCAGGATCTGGGATGCCGCTCGTACCTTCCCCCGCGAAGGGACCTACGTGATGGAGATCTGGGCCAAGGGGCCGGCCGGTTCAACCTTCGTCGACCACTCGGGCGGGAAGAGCTTTCCCCTGACACCTGAGTGGAAGAAGTACTCCTACGAGTTCGGGATGGAGGCCGGGGGCGTTCGCCGGTTCGTCCTGGAGGTGCAGAACCTGCAGGGGAAGTCGGCCTTCCTGGACGACTTCGTGGTCTACCTCAAAGGAGGCAGGGGCAGCCTGGAACCCGTTTCCCGCGCCAAGGGGAAGCCGAGCGTCGTCACCTACGCCGACGGCATCTGCTACATCAACGGCCGGCCCACCTTCATGCTGGGCTTCCTCCGCAGCGACCCCGAGAGACTGCGGGGCACCCCCTTCAACTTCTGCGCACCCCAGGAACTCATCCAGCCCAACGTGGAGTTCCTGGACAAGTGCGCCGAGTACGGCCTCTGGACCTCCGTCAACCTCACGGCCACCACCCGGGCCATCGCCCCCGACAGCGCCCTCTACTTCGCCCAGAAGTACAAGAACCACCCCGCCATCTTCAGCTACTACCTCTGTGACGAGCCCGACCACGCCTCCCCCTCGGCTACCTCCGAGGCCCCGGTCCTGGCCCGGGCCACCCAGGTGCTCCACCAGGCCGACCCCAACCACCCCACCCAGAGCCTGGTCATCCCCTGGTGCGCCTCCAACATCTACCGCTACCGCGACGTGGTGGACGTCCTCTCGGCCGACCGCTACGCCGTGAAAGGAACCAAGGAAAACACCGAGCTCTGGACCGTCCATCAGGCCAACGAGGCGATGAGGCGCTCGGCCACCGACGGCCAGGTGAACGTCTTCACCCCATTGGCCGGTCGCGGCATCACCCGCGAGGAGAACTGGGGCCAGGCCTACATGTGCATCGCGGCCGGGGCCGGGGGCATCATGTGGTTCGAGTTCGGCGGCGCCCAGGCCAAGTGGCAAGACTTTCTCGAACTGGGCGAAGAGCTGATGTCCATCGAGGAGTTTCTGGTGGGCGTGACTTTGGAGAAGGGCCTGAGCTTCGAGAATGACGTCCTGCCTAAGTTCGCAAGGCAAACAGACTTCAAGCAGATTCGGGGCATCGGACGGGCATCGGCTGACAGGACCGCTCTCATCACCGTGAACCTCACACCCAACCCGGCCGAGGACGTCCGCATCATAGCGCCCTTCCTGGCTCACGCCAGGCAGGCCACGGTGATGTTCGAGAACCGGACCGTGCGGGTCGAGGATGGCGTCATCGTGGACAGCTTCGAGGGGCTCCAGCGGCACGTTTACGTCGTCGATGGCGTCCCCGAAGGCGTGAAGCCCCGGCCCGTACCCCAGGTGGGCGGCCCCCACGTCACTGACGCCGGCGCGGCCTGGCGCCTCGGAGCCACCGGCCCGGTCAAAGGCCGGTCCCAGGCAGAGGTCGAGCGCGACCGCTTCATCGAAGCCCAGGTCAAGAAGGCTGACGAACTGCTGGAGAAGGGAGATACGACGGGCGCCCGTCGTGTCTTTGAGGGCATCCTCGAGCGCTACCCCGAGGCCCAGCAGATACGTGAGCGCATCCGCGTCATCCGGTAAGTGACGTCGAAGGAGGAACGAAGCGTGCGAGCCCTTGGCTTACTGGCAGTCCTCTTTCTCTTTGCGGAGGCGAGTACCATGTGTGCAGCGGAACGTGTGCGGGCAGAGCCGAAGGAGATCGACGACCTGCTGGCCAACCCCTCCATGGGTTGGCAGACCTTCCACCGTACCGCGGACAAGGACCCGGCCCTGGCCGGGCTCCCCTCCTCGGTGGCCTATTACCGCTTCTACTGGAAGGACGTCGAGCCCGAGCCGGGCAAACCCGACTTCGAGACGTTCGATTCCCTCCTGGCCCAGTGCCGGGCGGCCGGGCAGAAGCTGGCCTTTCGCATCATGGTCGCCGGCACCGG
>CAZIBA010000233.1:0-4847 GCA_964536795.1 uncultured Planctomycetota bacterium
CTCGGGCTTCCCGGCTGTCGTCGTAGGAGAGCATGACCTTAGCGGCTGTCTCGCTGAGCAGGTCAGCCAGGAGTCGGTGGCTCTCCTGGCCGAAGCTCTTGTCGTAGAGCTTGTCGGTGGGATGGCAGTTGGTGTCACGGATGTAGGGCGGATCGCAGTAGATGAAGGTGTCTTCGTCGGCGCCCTCCAGACATTCCTCGAAGCCCAGGCAGGTGACCTTCACCCCTTTCAGCTTCTCTGAGACCTGCCTCAGGTGGGCCAGCTTCTTTTCCAGGAAGTTCCAGCCCTGGGGGTTGCTGAAGTAGAGTCGGCTCTTGCGTGTCGGGTCGTAGACCACCCGACCGCCCCAGACCGTGCGGTTGATGTAGTAGAACTGCATTGCTCGTTCGAGCAGGGCCTCGTCGCCGTGAAGCTCCATCAGGTCCCGGCGGCCTTCGGCCCAGTAGCGGAAAAGGGTCCGTCTCCTGCCCCGCTGCTCCCGGCAAAGGTCCGCGAACGCCTCGAAGTCGTCCCGGAGGGTCACGAAGAAGGCGTAGAGGCCGGGGTGGAGGTCGTTGAGCCAGTTGCGCTCGACCTTCGGTTTGCGAAAGAAGAGGGCACCGCCTCCGACGAAAGGCTCACGGTATTCGGAGTGCTCAGGGGCGTAGGTGAGCAGGCGCTTGGCCACCCTTGATTTCCCGCCCGGGTAGCGAAGCGGGGACCGTAACGCCTTCCCCTCGACTCCGCTCGGGACAGGCCCCTCGATAGCCGTCGCCACTGTGCCCCTCTGTCTGCGCTGGTCTTTCGGCCGTCGCTTCCGCTATGGCGGACAGGCCGGTCGTGCTCCGTGGGGCCATCGTAGCCACGGGGCCGGAGCGATGTCAAGGACGACTCTGCCGTCGCTTCCGCTATGGCGGGCAGGGGCTCCGTGACCAGCTCCCCCCTTCCCCGCCCACAGGGCCACAAGCAGGACGGCAAAGAGGCTCCTGGGAAGCCATCGGCAGGCACTCCAGCTCCGTGCGCTTGAAGGGAGCTGGCCCTCCATTGGGCCCGGGGCCTCTCTCAGCGCCTGGAGGCCACCAGGACGGTGACGCAGAGGGTGAGCCAGGCCCCACCGGCCGCGTATCCCCCCAGGACGTCACTCAGCCAGTGCGCCCGCAGGTAGACCCGGCTGACTCCCACCAGCAGCACCACCACGGCCGCTCCACAGACGCCCCAGGCCTTCGCCCCCCGGCCCCGTCGACTGTTGAGGACCAACCAGGCGCACATCCCGTAGAGGCCCACGGCCAACATGACGTGACCACTGGGGAAGCTGTAGATGCTGTAGTCGGGAGCGGCCTCCAGCGCGGCCAGCGGTCGGGGTCGGCCGAGGAGCTGCTTGAGCCACTGGTCGAGGCCGCCGGCTCCACCGGCGGCCGCTCCCAGGGCCACCGCCCACCTCCAGCGCCCCCACCAGCACAACAGGACACCGGCTACGACGGCCACCACGGCCACCAACTGCCAGCTTCCCAACCAACTGATCAGGGAAAGCAGGAATACGAGCGGACCGGAGTAGACGGAAAGCGTCCAGTCGGCCGTCGCCCGGTCGGCCTCCTGCAGCCAACCGCCCGCCGACCTCCAGGCGATGAGCACAAAAAGCCCGGCCAACGCACCGCTTGCCGCCAGCCCGCAGAGCACCCGCTCGAACCCCGGCCGACGACCCCCTCCGCTTCGCCGGGAGGAGGTAGGGGAGTGCCCGTCCCCCCCGGTCTCCGCCTCTCTGGCCGCCCTCTCGCTCACGCCTGGACCCGTCGATCTGGCAAGGTGGTCACGAACGCTGCCGACACCGGCAGCAACCCGACAGCCCCTCTGCCGACCCGCAGGCCGAGGGGCGTCGAGTCCTATTCGGTGCCCTCGGCCACGTAGGTGCTTACCGGTCGCCCGTGGGTACGACCGGCCGAGCCGATCACCTCGAGCAGCTCGGGAACCATACCGTGGGTTCCCGACTCCTTGAGCTTCTCGAGGCAGCGTTGGGCCTCGGGGACGACCATGCCGTTGTAGATGCCGGTACCACAGGCGCCCTTGGCCCCCTCGCGGATGCCGGCGAGCTGCTTCTCCACGTGGTCGGCCAGGAAGTTGGCCCCGTCCACCAGGTACTGGGTGTTGATGTTGTTCTTGCCCACCAGACCCCGGAGCAGGCGGGCGGCCCCGGTGCCCCCGTGCTGGGCGAAGGGGATGTAGCGACCGGTCTCGCTGAGCAGGGCCCGTTGGGTGGCCTCCAGTTTGCCGACGTCGGGCTCGTGCTTCTCGCCCTTCTTGGCGGCGTGCTTCATACCGATCTCGTAGGCGATGCCGTCGGCCCCGCTGAAGTTTGCGAAGAGGACCACGCCGTCGACGAAGGCCTGGAGTTCGTCGCCGGTGAGGTTCTGGTAGGCTTCCTCGTCGCCGCTGGAGCCGGTGGCCGAGAGTTCGGCCTCGATCATCACGTCCTGGTTGTCGAAGTCCCGACGGACGGCCTCGGCCATCTCCCTGCTGGTGGCGAAGTTGAGCACCAGGGGGAGGCCGCCTGTATCGATCATGGCCCAGGCGGGTCGGGAGGCCTCCACCGCGCCCAGGAAGTCCCGACGGTACTCGCCGAAGGCGTCGCCGGTGAGAAAGTTGACGTAGGCTGCCACCTCCTCGGCGCTGACGTCAGCGGCGGCGCCGAAGACGGGCTTCATCACCTCTACGGCCTCCTCGATGATGGCCCGGGCCTGGGCCTTGGTGAGCCCGGAGGAGCCGTGGGGTCCCGTCCACTCGGCCGGATCGAACTTGGGTGAGGTGAAGTGGTCCAGGGAGAGGAAGACGCACTGGGCGTCGAAGTCCTCGACGAACCAGGCCAGCATCTGGGCCGCCCGGCGGGCGCCCACGGCCGCCGGCCGGTCGTGGAGTGACGGCTCCACGCCGTCCAGCAGTTTGACCTTGGCTGCTGAATTGCCCGTTATCAGGGCCGAGTTGTAGCTGATCTGGACGATCTGCGGGCTGCCCGCTCCCTGGGCCGAGGCCATAACGAAGGCCTTGAGCTGCACCTCCAGGGGGATGTTGGCGTTGCTGGCCAGCAGTGTCCGCTGCTCAACCTCGGGCTTGAGTCGGCCGTTTGCATCAAAGGGGCAGATGTGGTCACAGACCTGCCGAAGTTCCCTACCCGTACGCAGACGCATCGATGGAAACCTTTCCTCAAAAAAAGATGTATGGACCTGCCCCCGTGGGCAGGTCCCCGTGCTCGCTCCCGCTCGGTCCTACCCGGCCGGCTCCTCCGGCAGCTCCAGAGGCGACACGTAGTCGCCCAGCCGCCCGCGGACCTCCAACAGACGGGCCCGTTGCGCAGCCAGGACCTGACGAACCGTCGGCGGCGTCTCGGCCACCTGGGTGCGGTGGAACTCCTCGGCCCGGTCCAGCTTGGCCAGGCTCTCAGGCACCCGCAGCGTGAACTGCCTGACGTAGTCCTCCTCCGCGTAGTCGCTGCCCAGCACCTGGGGGAAGAGCGACCGGAGGTCCTGGTACCGGGGGATGAGACCGGTCGGACTCCGCCGCACACCCAGCTCATCGTGGACCCGGCGCTCCATCCACTTGATCCACACGGCCTTGTCGCGCATCCCGGTGACGAACTCACCGTCCTCGCCACGGAGGAAGTAGTTGACCCCGAAGACCAGAGGCTGCTTCTCCAGTCCCTTGGCGAAGTCCAGGTTGTTGCGGATGTACTTGCCCAGGGGAACGGAGAGGAAGTCCTGGATGCTCATCAGATTGATTTCCTGTCGGCCCTCCTCACCGAGGATGGCGAAGGTGGTCTCGGTTTCCAGGCAGGCACCGTAGGTGACTATACCGTGGTCCCAGTCGAAGCTCTGCTGGACGGGCACGGAGCAGTCGGCGTCACGCCCGCCATAGATGATCCCGTCCACGGGGACGCCCAGGGGATTGTGCAGTTCCGGATCGACGTTGGCCAGCGCCTCCAGGTCCACCGTGTAGCGCGCGTTCTTGTGGGCCGGGGGGATCTCTTCACCATCGTCGTCGGTCTTGCCCAGGTACCAGGGGCCGGCGAAGTTCACCCCCTCGGGGGGCAGCTCGCAGCCCATGCCCAGCCAGTAGGGCCGGGCGTCCCTGACCAACACGTTGGAGAAGATCACCTCCCCGGGCGTGGTCAGGACCCGGTGGATGGCTGGTTCGTCCACCGGGTTGACGTTCTGGATGATGCCGAAGATGCCGCTCTCCACGTTGACCGCCCGGGCCTCACCGTCGATCGGGCGGAGGTAGGCGATATCGTCACCGACGATGGTCTCCCCGGGCAGCATGGCCGTGGAGGTCTTGCCGCAGGCGCTGGGGAAGGCCCCGGTGAAGTAGGTCTTGCGGCCGTTGGGACCGTGTACGCCCATCACGAACATGTGCTCGGCCAGCCAGCCCTCCCGGTCGGCCTTGCGAATGGCGAGACGAAGGGCCAGCTTCTTCAGTCCCACGGTGTTGCCCGCGTACTGGGTGTTGACGCTGTAGATGGTGTCCGAGGTGTAGTCGATGTAGATGCGCTTCTTGCGATACTCGGCGCTGGCCATGTGCCTGTCCAGCTTGCCGGCCGAGTGGAGCACACGGAAGAAGTGGCCGTCCTCCCCCAGTCCCTTCATCTGCTCGTAGCCCGCCCGGTAGAGCAGGTCCTCACTGTGGGCCACGTAGAAGGAGTCGGTGCACTGGACGCAGGGGATGGCGAAGACCGAGTTGGTCGGCCCCAGCGAGAGGAAGCGGACGACCATAGTCCGTCCCTTCATCGAGCCCACCAGTAATCCGCGGACCTCCGAGAGGCCCTGCTCCCGCTCGGTCTGGTTGAGGGTCCCGCTGAGCGAGTCGTCCCTGGGGACCAGGTA
>CAZIBA010000234.1:0-4842 GCA_964536795.1 uncultured Planctomycetota bacterium
TCTCCCCGCTCCCGGTCCAGGTTCCCGGTGGGTTCGTCGGCCAGGACCAGGGGTGGGTCGTTCCCGAGGGCCCGGGCCAGGGCCACCCGCTGGCGCTCCCCCGCGCTGAGCTCGCCGGGGGTGTGGTTCAGGCGGTCCTCCAGACCCATCGAGACGAGCAGTCCCTGGGCCCGCTCCCTGTTCGAGCCGCCGGCCTCTCCCGTGGCGTAGCCGGCCAGCAGCACGTTCTCGACGGCTGTGAGGTAGGGCACCAGGTGAAAAAGCTGGAAGACGAAGCCCACCGTCTCCGCCCGGAAGGCAGCCAGCGCGGAGGGTTTGAGGTGGCCCAGCGTGGTGTCGGCAACGGTCACCTCGCCCGAGGTGGGTCTGATGAGGCCGCCCACGGTCATGAGCAGCGTGGACTTGCCGCTGCCACTGGGGCCCACCACGGCCACGAACTCGCCCTCGGCCACCTCGAGGTCGAGACCGTCGAGGGCGGCGACGCGCCGGCCGCCTTTCTTGTAGACCTTCCTCAAGTCCCGGCAGCGGATCACGCTCACACCTCCCGGAGCACGTCGGCCGGGTCCAGTCGGGTGAGCCAGCAGACCGCAGGCAGGCTCACCAACAGCCCCAGCACCGGCGCAAAGACGAAACTCCACAGGAGGAGATTCTCCTCAAAGGGGACCGGCCACCCCAGCCGACCGGGAGTGAGGACACGAACCAGGACAATGGCACCCAGGTAAGCAACCCCAGCGGCCACCATGCCCAGCACCAGGGCCTTCAGCAGGAAGAGCCCGGCCACCCGGGTCGTTCGGCAGCCCATGGCCCGCAGGATGCCAAGCTCGGCCCGTCGATGCTGGACGTTGACGAGGAAACTGGCCGCTGCCCCCGCTGCGGACAGGGCCACCACCATCAGCGCCAGGATGCGGCCGAAGTGGGCGACCCTCCGTCGAGCCTTGTAACGGGCCACCCAGATGCTCCGCAGGGTCACTACTCTCGTTCCCGGTAGGGTTTCCTCCAGCTTCTTTTTGACATCGGAGAGGTACTTGGCCTCGCACAGACAGCCCAGAGCTTCGAGGGAGTTGAGCCGACCTGGTTTCCCCAGCATTTCCTGCACCTCGGCCAGGGGAGCGAAGATGCTGTAGTCGTCACGGGTTCCCGTTCCGGGTCGGATCTCCTCCACCCGAAACGTGCGCCCGCGGAGGGTGACGGTCTGACCCACCTGCCAGTCGAGGTCTTCGCCGGCCAGCACACCCAGATGGATGGACTTCGGTGAAATGACCATTCCCAACTGGGTCTTTCCGCCCCCAAGGACGTCCCGCTCGGGGCTCACCCCCGTCAGCAGGAAGTCCCGGCCATTGATCTCCACCGTGGTCGACAGCTTGCCGACCAGGTGGCGAGCGACGGCCGGTCTCTGGGCAAGGAGTTCGTCTATATACGTCTCGGGCATCGTCTCGGGGCCTGGCTCGATGCCGTGGTAGAGGTGGTCCAGCCTGACCCCGGTCGGGAAGATGTACAGGTTGGTACCCATGTCACGCATGATTCCACGCACCTCGTCGGAGAGGATCCGGTTCAAGGCAACTACGGTGAGGACGGTACCGGTAGCCACCGCCACGGCCAGCACCACCAGCAGCGCAGAACCCTTGCGCTGGCGTATCTCTTTCAAGACCAGTTGCAGTGTGCTCATTAGTCTGACCAGACCAACCCCGGGGAGCCGGGCGCAACCTGTGAACGGGCCCAGCTACCAGACCAGTAGCAGGTCTTCTCCAAACTGGCTCGGGCCAAGGACGCCCCCGAACCGGTAGATGCGCTGCAGGCGGTCGATGATCTGCTCGTCACTGGGCACACCGCGGGTCAGGTCGGCGACCCGCCCGTGAGCGCAGACCAGGGCCACGGCGGGCTGCTTGCTGATGGCCTCGGGGCCCTCCACGTCGGGCAGCAGGTTTTTGACCAGGTACCGTTCCCTGGGGTCACGGGCGTCGATGACCAGGAGCTCGGTCCTGAACTCGGTCAGGTCCCGGGCCAGCTTCAGGGCCTCCTTCACGGCCTTGACGGCCTGCTTCCCGGCGTCGCTCTTGGGGTCCACCAGGCAGAGGAAGACACCGTCCTGTTCCTTGAGGGCCTGGACGAGGCGTGAACGGGCGGGCGACTCGAACAGGGCTTCGGTCTCGGGCGCTTCTGGCGGGCTCTCGAAGCAGGCCAACACCCGTCCCCGGGGTGAGAGCAGCGTGGCCGGGGGCTGACCGGAGCCCTCGGGCTTCACACTGACGGGGACCAGCTTCACGTTGACGCGTTTGCCGTAGTCCCGGACGGTGTCGGCCAGGGGGTAGGCGGTGTCGCTGGTCCCCCTTCCCTTTTCCTGGAAGTAGACGAGCAGGTACTCGTCCCGCGGCCAGAAGGACAGGATCTCGACGACGGGGTCGCTGACGTCACAGGCGGACAAGGGCCGCAGGTTCCACAGCAGGCCCGGCAGCAGGAACGCTGCCACCACCGCTGCCAGGCAAATGGGTTTGGTCAGGCGTTTCACCATCGGCTCCTTCGTCGTGGCGGTGTTCCTTGCCGGAACGGGTGCGGCGGCGGGGCCAAACCGCATCGACGTGGCACCAGAGGAGCGATCGAACGCTCCCTCACACATTGAACTGCCCCACTCATGCTAAACCGCGCCCGGACCAATTGCAAGCGTCACAGCCCTGCCGGGCGTGGGCTCGGCCGCTTTGGCGCCGGAGGGACAAGGGGCTTAAGCCCCTTGCCTGTCGCTGCAGTAGCTGCCGGGCAGATGTGCCAGGGTCCGTACGGGCCGTGCCTTCTTACCCACGGGCACTCCCGCCCGGCCCGGAGGGCCGGGTTCCCCCCACAAAACCGACTTACACCCGTCCGTCCGGGGTGCTTGAATCGGAGGAGCCCTGGCAGTATCCTCGTCACTTGGAGCCGAAGAGCAGGTCTTCGGCGCGCAGTTGTCCCCACCGGACGTGGGCACAGGGGCGCCGAGACCGGACCTGAGTCGCGCGCAGCAGTTGAGGAGCCGACCTGATGACATCGACGGGGATAGAGGATTCGCCCACGCTGGCAGCGGCCTGTGAGCGGTTTTTGGGGGAGATAGGGGACTGGGTGAGCGCCTGCGTCGAGGAGCTGTCCGGGGCAGCGGCCGTGGACGGCCACGACCAGGGGACGTTCACCACGGGCTGGGCTCCCTACGTCAGAGCCAGGAACGACCGAGCAGCCCTCGGCTTCATGACCGGCCTGCGGGACAGAATCCGGGACCGCTTCGTCAGCACCGGTACGTGGAAGCACGGCTACTGGAGGATGGCCGACGTGCATCACGGCACCGAGCACTTCGAGCTTTTTGTGGGGGCGCTCTGGGGGCTCCGGCCGGACGACCCGGCGACGGTGGAGCAGTTAGTGGACGCCGCCGAGCACATGGGCAACTGGGTGCCCGAAATCCCGGCCTGGTTCGACTGGGATGCGGGTCTCTTCCGCGGCCTCCACTTCGGGACCGACGGGCTGACAAGCTTCGCTTGCCTCGAGCGTCCGCCCTGCTTGCCCGAGACGAGCTTGTCTGCAGACGGCCCGACGGGCAAGCCGAGAGTGGCGGTGCCACAACCGGAGGGTGGGGCCGACTTCAACCTCCCCGACCACTTCCGCTGCGCCAACGTGTGCCTGCTGGCTCACGCCATGACGGGCGAGCAGCGCTACCTGGACCTGGCCAGCCTCTATGGCGGGCGCTGGGCGGACGCCATTCTCTCCGGTGATGAGCTGCCCGTCGGCCTCAACAAGGACGGGGCCGTGTACTTCCTGTCGGCCGATGAAGAGGGTGCCTACCGCGGCTTCGCCGGCCAACTCGGCAAGCTCCGCTTGTCTCGACTGTCCGCGTCGCCTGCCGGAGATGAGCTGGTCACCGGACGGCCCGACGGGCAAGCCGAGAGTGGCGGGGCCACCAGGCTCCGCGCGGCCGTCGACCGGGCCGAGAACTTCCTGGCTTCGGGGGCCGTCGGCGCGCTGCTCAAACTGTGGGAGCTGACGGGCGAGGTGCGCTTCCGCGCCGCCTCGGAAAGGCTACTCGACGTCATTGCCACGCAGGTGACCGATCCTGACGCCGGCACCGCTGCGGACGCGCTTCGCGCGTATCGGCGGGCGACGGATGATGACCGCTACGACGGGCGCGTGCTAAAAGCCGTTGGCCAGCTCAGCCCCTTCGATTTCTCGGAGTTGTCCATCGCCCAGGTGCCACAGCGCCAGGAGCGGCCCTCGGGCATCGGCAAGCGAAAGGACGCCCCCGACTGGTACGAGGACGGTTCTCCCCGACGGCACAACCCCATACTGTTGGCCGCTGCGGCCGAGCTGAAGGGAGACGAGAGGCTGGCCGCCCGGGCCGTCGATATCGCCCGCGCCTACTTCCGCCTGGCCAGGCAGGTGTACCCCCACGGCCGGGAGCACGGTTGCTCGGCCCGTTCGGTGAGCGCCATCGCCCGGGGGCACGGGAGAGAGAACAACGCCGGGATGGTGACCGCTGTGCTTGAACCGGTGATGCGTGCCTTCCCTCACCCCCGTCCCCTCTCCCACGGGGCGAGGGGGGAGGGGTGAAGGCGGTGGGGGTGTCAGGGGCAGCCGGTGCCTCTCTTGAGGGGGTCGAAGGAAGCTTGCGGAACGGTCGAACCAGGGAGTGCCCGTGCGTGAGAAGGCACGGCCCGTACGGGCCGTGGGATACCCCGCCCGAAGTCGAGGGTGGCACGGACACCGGCGAAGCCAGTGTCCGTGGGGGGAGGTCCACCAGCTTGGCTGGATGTGCCCGGGCGGGTCTTGCCCCGCCCGGAACTCGGTCCCAATACGCTGCCCGCAAGGCTTGTCCGCCAGAGCCCGAAGGGC
>CAZIBA010000235.1:0-4839 GCA_964536795.1 uncultured Planctomycetota bacterium
CTTGGTCGAGGCCGCGCTCGGCTCAGTAAGGAGAGCGGCCCGAGCTGGTGGCCACGGAAGGGAGAGAGGAGATGATTCAGAAGTTCGTGGTGAGCAGGGACGATTCCCTCTACGAGGCGTTCCCCGATGTCACCTTGACCCCGTCGGGGAAGCTGGTCTGCGTCTTTCTCGAGTGCACCCATCACGCTGACCGCAGCTACACCTGCACCATGCTCACCACCTCGGAGGACCGGGGCCGGACCTGGTCGCCCAAGCGCCCGCTCACCCCGGAGCTGCGCGGTGACCCCGAGAAAGACCCCTTCTACGACTGCCCGCGGGTCTCGACACTGAGCGACGGCCGGTTGGTTGCCGTGGTGAACCGCATTGCCCGCTCCGCCGGAAGCCGCCGATCGGAGCGGGCAAACTGGCTCTACCTGAGCAGCGACGAGGGAGAGACCTGGAGCACTCCTCGAGAGACACACGTCGAAGGTGTCGTCCCTGACCAGGTGATCGAGCTCGGCCGCGGAGAACACGCCGGCCGCTGGGTCCTCAGCGCCCACGGAGAGGAGCCCTCCGGGGGTTGGGTGGTGCACTGCTGGGTGTCCGACGATTCCGGTGAGACCTGGAAGGGCCCGCACCGGATCGCCCACGAGCCGGAGCTGCTGCTTTGCGAGGGGAGCATCGTCGAGCTTCCCGGAGGCGAGCTGGTATGCTTCATGCGCGAGAACTCCCACCTGGGTTACGACTGCTTCAAGTGTCTGAGCACCGACGGGGGCGAAACCTGGGAAGGTCCGTACAAGATGCCCATCCCGGGCTGCCATCGGCCGGTGGCTGGCATGCTGCATAGCGGGAAGGTGATGATCACCCACCGCTACTGCCAGGGGGGTAAGGGTTGGGTTGGCTGGTACACGCAGAACTTCTTCGCCGCCCTGGCCGACGTCACGAGCTGCCTCGCTCGCCAGCGCAACGAGGCCCAGACCCGCATCATGCCCATCGACTACGACCGAAGCCCCGAGTCGGACACGGGGTACTCGGGCTGGGTGCAGTTCCCCGACGGCGAAATCTACGTGGTGAGCTACCTGCTCGATGATGCTCCCAAGGGGTGGATTCGGGGCTACGCCTTCCGGGAGAGCGACTTTGTCCTTGCGGACCCGTAGGGACTGAACGAACCGTGCACGTGGGGGTCAGAGGACGATGGCCGTCGGCACGACGAGGAAGTCTCCGAGGAAGGTGAAAGCGAACCGCGAGCTCGACAAGGTCTTTGCGCCTCTCTTCGTCGGCCAGCCGCCGGCCGACGCCTTCATCGGCCTGTGCATGCTCGAGGACGGCGAGATCCGCCACTACAACTACGGAGCGCAGCGCGACGAGGAGACCTGGTACGTCTACAGCCGGGACCGAGGCATCACCTGGAAGACGAAGCGGCCACCCAAGGGTATGTCCCAGCGACAACTCCTCATGCGGGCCGACACCCGCGACCCCGTCTCCGGGGAGTACATCCGCCTGGCCCAGACCCCGCTGGCGCTCCGCCCCGGAGCCACCAGCCCGAGTGGCACCGCGCTCATCCGCTCGCGAGGGGGCCATCGGGGCACCTGGAGCGCGCGGAAGGTCCTGTCCCGCCGGCTGTCCATGCTGAAACCACCGGTCTTCATCCGAGGTGGGGCCCGAATCCTCGTCTGCACCCAGTTGGCCGACCACCCCGAGATGAACGCCGCCGTGGCCTACTCCGATGACCGCGGGCGGACGTGGAAACTGTCCAACGCCGTCACCATCCCCAGGATCAAGGACTGGCGACGTCGGGCTCGCTGGAACCACGGACCAGCCGAGCCGTCGGCTGTCGAACTCAGCGACGGACGCCTCTGGGTGCTGCTGCGGACCGGGCGAGGCCGGTTCTGGGAGACCTTCTCCACTGACGGCGGCGAGACGCTGTCGGTGCCTCGACCGTCGCGGTTCTTCTCCTGCAAGACCATGCCCACGTGGAAGCGCCTCGAGGACGGGCGGATACTCCTCACCTGGTGCAACACGGTACCTCTCCCCCCACTCCCGCGCACCGAGACGACGCGCATACTCATGGGGAACCTGCGCCAGGAGGGCATCGCCACCGACATGTTCAGCAACCGGGACGCCTGTCACGCCGCCATCTCCGAAGACGACGGGCGGACGTGGATCGGCTTCCGCGAGATGTACCTGGACCGCCGACGGAACGCCGGGGACTACGCCCTGACCGGCGGCATCGACCGTGGGGTGCACCAGAGCCAGTTCGTCGAACTCGGCGAGGGCAAGGTGCTGGTGTCGCTGGGTCAGCACTGGCTGCACCGCTCCCTGGTGATCTTCGACCTCGACTGGCTCTACGAGAGGTCGCGCGAGAGCCACTTCGCCAACGGCCTGGACGACTGGAGCGTGCACACCTACTACGCAGGTGTCCTGGGACATCGTGCCCTGAACCGGAAGGCCGGTGCCGAACTGCTCCCCCATCCCGACCGCCGGGGTCGGCGGGTCCTGCACCTGTGTCGGCCCCACGAGCCCGAACTCATCACCGAGAACCAGGGGGCCGTCTGGAACTTCCCCGCAGCCCGCGCCGGTAGGTTCACCGCCCGGCTCATGCTCAGGAAGGGCGGGCAGGGGTTCCGCATCAGCCTGCTCGACCGCTGGTACAACCCCACCGACCTGACCGCTCACCGAAACGCCATGTTCGCCCTGGAGGTCTCCACGAGCAGGCCAACGAAAGGCGGCCTGCGCCTCGCCTCTGGGCGTTGGCACGAACTCCGCTTCGAGTGGGAGGGCCTGGCGGCGCGCAGGCGCCACCGCTGTCGTCTGCTGGTTGACGGCAAGCGGCGGGCTGACCTCCCGCTTCAGCAGGCAAGCAGGAACGGCATCAGTTACGTGCACTTCCTCTCGACAGCGGGCTCCGAGGATAGGCAGGGCTTCCTGGTCGAATCAGTGCGCGGGGAAGTGACGTGACCGTCAGGCGGGCTCTACGTGGTCAGCTACCTGGTTGATGACGCCCCCAACGGCTGGAGCCGGGGCAATAGCTTCCGGGAGAGCGAGTTCGTTGTCGAGCCGGTGTAGAACCGGGAGGCAGCACGCCTCCCATTCCCACAGCACGGAGGACCGTTCGTGAGCGACATCGCGCCGCCGTACCCCGACAACACCGAGCGCTGGGAGGGGGATGACGGTTTCTCCCGGGGCTTCGGGATGACCAATCACGCCTACTCCTTCGACTGGTTCGAAAGTCACCTGCACCTGGCCTACAGCCACTTCCCGAACAAGCTCCGGGGGGCGCAGATTCAGGAAGTCATGGACCGCTGGTTCGGGCTTACGGGCCTCTACCACAGCCATCGCTGCATCCTCATGGACCCCTACCTCGACACCATGGAGTGGGCCAGGACCGACCCCCGGGTCCACGTGTTCTGGTGGCTCACCTGGGACCAGGCCGGCCGCTTACCCGAGATGACCAGGCGGGTGGAGGAGGGGCTCATCCAGGGTCTCAAGTTCCACACCGGTGATTTCCGCTCGAAGCGCGAGCCCATCACCTGCATGGCCACCGACGAGTGGCACCGGGTGTATTCCTACTGCGACGAGGTCGAGCTGCCCGTCTGCCTGCACCTGAACCAGCACTGGGGCGACCAGCGCTACGCCTATGGCCGCGGGGCCAAGGAGTTCTGGGCCAGCGTCCCCTACACCAACCACGACCTCTTGGCCTACTTCCTGGAGGAGCTGGCCGCCAAGCACCGGGAGACCCCCTGGATCCTGGCCCACATGAACTACATGGGGAACGACGCCCTCGCCTCCGTTTTCGATGAACACCCCAACCTCTACGTCGATACCAGCATCGGCATGTTCCTCCGCGAGTACGACCACCTGACCGCAGAGGAGATCGACCACTACAGGGCGTTCTGCATCACCTACGCCGACCGCCTGATGTTCGGAACGGACGGCTTCGCCTACCATCCCCTTCCCAGTGACTATCCCGGTCACATCCGCAACTGGTGGCTCCCTCACCAGCTCTTTATCATGCAGCTTGGCCTCCCCCAGGACGTGCTGGAGAAGATCACCCACGGCACATGCGAGGCCGTGCTGGGACGCTACCTGAAAGCGGGAGAGTGAGGCGTGGACACGCCACCCGCTCGATAAGGTCAGGACAGGTGGCGGCAAGGACCGGCTGAGCCCGCCGCCGGCGGGCATCTGTCTGGAGCCCCGTAGAAGGACTGGAGGCGCAACCTTGGTGGACGTCGGCTTTGCGGAAGAGGACATCACCCCTGAGCTGCCCTGTCCCATCGGGGGCTACGGCGACAACGTGGCCGAGGGGGCCCTGGGGCCGCCTCTCTTCGTCCGCTCGATCGCGGTGGTCGGTGAGGAGGGCGTGGCACCGCCACTCTCGTCTTGCCCACCCGCCAGTCCGGAAGACAAGGGGCTTAAGCCCCTTGCCTCTCGGGCAGGTCCGCCGGCCGGCGGAGAGACCCGAGACAAGCGGCCTTCGACGAAGTCAATTGCTCAGGCCGCCCTGAGCGGAGTCGAAGGGCGAAGCTTGAGCGAGTGGGCGCTCAGCGCCTCCGACCTCATCGGTCTGGACCGCGAGGAGATGGTCCTTCCCGTCATCGAGGAGCTCCGCGCCAAGGGCTACGCAGGCGGCGTGATGCTCACCGCCAGCCACACCCACTCCGGGCCCCACACCCGCTTCTCGCAGACCTATATGAGGGAGCGGGCCGACGACGCCTACCTCGACCGCGTGCGCTCGGCCCTGGTCTCCACCATCCTCGCTGCCCGGGAGAGCGCCCGACCGGCCGAGCTGGCCGTGGGCCGGACCCACATCCGCGAAAACGTCAACCGCCGCGTCTTCTTCCCCGACGGACGCTGCTTCTA
>CAZIBA010000236.1:0-4834 GCA_964536795.1 uncultured Planctomycetota bacterium
AGACTGACCT
This sequence comes from uncultured Planctomycetota bacterium, assembly GCA_964536795.1. Lineage (GTDB taxonomy): Bacteria > Planctomycetota > DG-23 > CBDVDV01 > CBDVDV01 > CAZIBA01. Next base: position 11 of record CAZIBA010000236.1, read on the forward strand.
GGAAGCCGCCCAGGAGGTGGCCCGCCAGCTTCGCCTTCGCGACCTGGGAGGCATCATCGTCATCGACTTCATCGACCTCGATGAGACCAAGGACTGCCGCAAGGTCGAACGGGCCCTGGCCGATGCCCTCAAAGGCGACCGGGCCAGGACCAAGACCCTGCGGATGAACGCCTTCGGCCTGCTGGGACTCACCCGCCAGCGCGTCCGCCCCAGCCTCACCCAGACTATGATGCAGCCCTGTCAGCGGTGTCGGGGCCGGGGCTACGTCAAGGCCGCCGACATCGTCGCCATGACCGCCCTCAGGGAGCTGGAACGCCACCTCAAGGAGGACCGTGTCGCCCGTCTGGAACTGCTGCTGGCCCCGGAGGCCGCCGAGTACATCCTCAACGAACGACGCCGGTTCCTCACCGAACTGGAAGCCGATTCGGGCAAGCAGGTCGTCATCCGCAGTGACCGCACCATGCAGGTGGACGGTCACCGGCTGCTCCTCTATGGCGCTGAGGGTGGCCGACTCTCAAGCAAGGGCGGCTGAGTCCCTGGGTCCGTCTGGGGTACGGTCTTCCCTCACTTGTCCCCGGCACGACTGCGCCCCGATCGGGGCCGATGTCCTTACCACCCACCGACACTCGGGGTGTGTGGGCGGCCGCTGGAAGGACCCGTCTCCATAAGTCTGGGCACGCAGGGGACTTAGGGGCCCGGGTCGGGATGCGTGTTTTTCTGCTTGACCCCGATGGACGTTCTGGTATACTTGTTTTTTTGTGGAGGCAGAGGAACGAGCATGTATGCAATCGTTCGTGACGGGGGCCGACAGCACCGGGTCGCTGAGGGAGACGTCATCCAGTTTGACCTGCGCCCGGTCGAGGCGGGAGGCGAGGTTGTCTTCCCCGACGTTCTGCTCTACGCCGACGAGGACGGCGTCCGGGTGGGCCAGCCCACGGTTGTCGGCGTCCAGGTTAAGGGTGTCGTCGAGGGTGAGGTGAAGGGTCCCAAGCTGCAGGTGGTCCACTTCCGTCGGCGGAAGGACTCCCGCACCCGTCGTGGGCACCGCCAGCATTACCTGGCCGTGCGCATCACCGAAATCGCAAGGACCGGGGCCCCGGTGGCCCAGGAGTAGCTAAGATGGCACACAAGAAGGGACAGGGGTCTTCGCGGAACGGGCGGGACTCGCGACCGAAGAGCCGGGGTGTCAAGCGCTTTGGCGGACAGCAGGTCATCGCTGGTACCATCCTGGTGCGTCAGTGTGGCACTCGTTTCAAGCCCGGACGGAACGTCGGTCGGGGCGGTGACGACACCCTCTTCGCCAAGGCTGACGGGGAGGTGCGCTTTGCCGCCGGTCGCCGGGTCGAGGTGGTTACCGTAGCCTGAGTTTCGTGAAGGCCCACGTTGACGTGCGCTCCTCGTGGGCCTTCAGTGCGCCTGGGGTGGACGGCCTTCCCGGACGGGGGTGAGTGGTGTTTATCGACGAAGCCAGGATCGTTGTCCGGGCCGGTCGGTGTGGCGACGGCGCCTCGAGCTTCCGTCGGGAACGCTTCGTGCCTCACGGTGGGCCCGACGGAGGTGACGGGGGGCGAGGTGGCCACATCTACGCCCGGGCCAAGGCCGGCCTGACCACCTTGCTGGATATCTCCCAGCGAGCCACCTACGCCGCCGAGAACGGTGGTCACGGTCAGGGAAAGAAACGCCACGGACGGAACGGCCGCGACGTCTACATCGAGGTCCCCCCCGGCACCATCGTCCGCGATGGCGAGCGGGGTCACGTCCTCCGCGACCTCACCCGTCCCGGTGATTCCGTCCTGGTGGCCCGCGCTGGAGCGGGTGGTCGTGGCAACAAGGCCTTCGCCACGGCCACCAACCAGGCCCCTACCTATGCCGAAGAGGGCGAGCCCGGCGAGGAGCGGGTGCTGCTCCTGGAGCTCAAGCTCATCGCCGACGTGGGCATCATCGGCCTGCCGAACGCGGGAAAGAGCACGCTGCTCAGTCGGCTGTCCCGGGCCCGGCCCAAGATCGCCGACTACCCCTTCACCACCACCGAGCCCTCCCTGGGGATCGTCGCCGCCGGCAGCTACCGACGCTTCGTCCTGGCCGACCTTCCCGGCCTCATCGAGGGGGCCCACGAGGGGACCGGTCTCGGCGACCGCTTCCTCCGACACATCGAACGCACCCGGATGCTGCTCCACCTGGTGGACGCAGACCCGATGCCCGGACAGACTCGGCCGGCGGAGGCCTACCGTGTCGTCCACGAGGAGCTCCGCCAGTACAGCGCCGAGCTGGCCGCCAAGCCCGAGCTGGTGGTGGCCAACAAGGCCGACCTGCCGGGCTGGGAGGAAGGGACGGCCGAGCTTCGCGACGCCTGTGGAGCCGAGGTGCTCGTCATCTCGTCCGTCACCGGGCGGGGGCTGACGGAGCTGGTCGCTGCTGTCCTGCGGTGCTTGGATGAACTGGACGCCGAGGAGGCGTCGGCCGGGGCCTCACCACTCAGCGCCCCAAGCGAACTGCCCAAAGGCTGAGGGTGACCGTGCTGCTTGCGCTCGACATCGGGAACACGAACGTCACTGCTGGCCGCTTCGAGGGTGCAGAGCTCCTGGCCGTGGTGAAGGTACCCCGGGACAGCCTGGTCTCGGCCGACCTGACCTCTGCCTTCGGCCTGTCCGGTGTTGCCCTCGGGCCGGAGGACCGGGTGGCGATCTCCTCGGTCAACCCCTCGGCCGCTGAGGCCGTGCTGAGCTGGGCTCGCCAGCTCTTCACTGCTGAGCCGCTCGTCGCCGGGAAGAACCTGCCGGTGAGGATTCCCGACGCGGTGGTCGAACGTCAGCGCGTCGGCGTGGACAGGCTGCTGGCCGCCCTGGCTGGCTACCACCGCACCCGGTCGGCCTGCATCGTGGTGGACCTGGGTTCAGCCATCACCATCGACGCGGTGTCGGCCCGGGGGGTGTTTCTGGGAGGGATCATCCTGCCGGGGCTGCGGATGGCCGCCCGGGCCCTCTCCAGGGACACTGCCTTCCTGCCCGAGGTGGAGCTTGACTTCCCCGAGAGCGTTCTGGGTCGAGACACGGTCTCCGCCATCCAGAGCGGCCTGCTCTGGGGATGGGTGGAGATGGTCCGGGGGTTGACGGAGAGGCTCAAGGCTGAGGTGGGGCAGAAGGTCCACGTCTTGCTCACCGGTGGGGACGCCGAACTCCTCGGCCCGCATTTGGGCCTCGCCCACGAGACCGTTCCCTGCCTCACCCTCCACGGACTTCAGCTCGCCGTCGAGGGTTACTCCACACAGGGAGGCCGACGGTGAGGCCCACCGTCCGCGCTGCTCTTCTGACACCGGCCGGGCGGGGGGGAATCACCGTGGTTGCGGTGGTCGGCCCGGGCGCCCTAAGGGCGGTCTGGCGGCGCTTCCGACCCAAGTCGGGTGTCACCGGTGGCCAGGCCCGTCCGGGCAAGCTCTACTACGGCCACTTCACGGACGGCCGAGGTGAGCCCATCGACGAGGTGCTGGTCGCCGTGCTCAGCGCAGAGCCTGAGCAAGTCGAGGTGAACTGCCACGGGGGCATCGTCCCTTCCCAACTGGTGCTTCGTGAGTTGGCCGGTTTGGGTGTCGAGGTGATCTCGTGGGCGCAGCTTCCCCCGGAGGCGCACCTCACCCCCGGAGCTGACCTGATTCAGCGCGAAGCGCACCAGGCCCTCGTCCACGCCCCTACCGCGCGGGCAGCCGAGATGCTGACGGCTCAGTGGGCTGGGGCCCTTTCGCGCGAAGTACGAAGCGTCCTAAGGCGAGTGCGGTCGGAGCACAGCGAGGACGGGCTGACCGGATGCGCCGAGGCCATCGAGGAGCTGCTGGCAACCGCCCGCTGGGGTCTGGCCCTCACGGAGCCCCCCAAGGTCGTTCTGGGGGGGCGGGTGAACGTGGGCAAAAGCAGCCTGGCCAACGCCCTCCACCAGGCCGAGCGCTTCCTCGTGGACGAGCAGGCCGGCACGACCCGCGACCTGCTGCCCGGCCTCATCTCGGTGGACGGCCTCCCCGTGGAGCTCATCGATGCTGCGGGCATCCGGGAGACGGAAGACACGGTCGAGAAGCTGGCCGTGGAGCACAGCCGACGGGGCATCCGTGAGGCCCAGTTGGTCGTGGTAGTGCTGGACGGTTCCCGGGAACTGGTCCAGGAGGAGCGTGAGTTCATCGCCTGGCTGGAGGACCAGCCCATACTGGTCGTGGCTAACAAAGCCGACCTGCCCCACCTCCTGTCTGACGAAGAGGTTGTGGAGCTCACCGGAGTAACCCCCGTCCACACCTCGGCGGTGACGGGGGGAGGACTGGACAGGCTGCGCTCGGAACTTTCCCGCCGACTGTTCGTCCAACTCCCTGAGGACACGACGGGACCCGTCGTCTTCACCCGTCGTCAGGTCGCCCTCCTGACCCGAGCCCGCGACGCGCTTGAGGCAGCCGGGGCCGAAGGTGCAGACCAAGCCGTCACAGCTCTGAAGGCGCTCCTGGGATGAGCAAGCAAGTCGGTAAGGGTAGTCGGCTGTTCTGGTGGCTTGCTGCCACAGGCATCGTGGTGGCCATATGCGCACTCGTCCTGCTTTTTCGGGTACCCCTTGCCCTGTGGGTGCTCCGTAAAGACGTGCTGGACCCGCCGACGAGCGGTCTTGTTCGGCGCGTCGTTCGCAGCGCGGGTGAGAGTGCAATCCCATACCTGCGCGAAGGCCTGGATGATCCGAAGGAACGCTACGCTGGCTATTGCGGCTGGGAGCTCCTTCGCCACTGGCCGAAGCTTGGCCTCGAGGCGCGCGATGAGTTCCTCGTATAGCGACGACATCTTCCAGCCCGGGGACGTG
>CAZIBA010000237.1:0-4818 GCA_964536795.1 uncultured Planctomycetota bacterium
GACCGCCAGGGGGTTCGCCAGATCGAACCGCTTCATCATGGCCGGAACGATCTCCTGCCGGTACCGCTGCAGCAACCGGGGCACGGTCACGTCGGCCTCGCTCACCTTTGTCGCTTCCTCTGCCGTCACGATGCCCCTACTCCCGCACCACGGGGATCTCTTCCCCACACCGTTTGCACACCCGCACCTTGCCCGTCTGCCCCTGCTGGAAGCCCACGCGCACCCCCCGGTCACAGCGGGGGCAGACCACCAACACGTTGCTCAGGGACAAGGGGGCCTCGCGCCGAAGTCTCGCCCCCATGGGGTACTGGGTCCCCCGGCGGACGTGCTTGGTCATCAGGTTGACACCCTCCACCACCACCCGCTCCTTCTTGGGGAAGACACGGAGCACACGTCCCCTCTGGCCGGCGCTCTCACCGACCATCACCTGCACGGTGTCGTTTCTGCGCACGTGTCTCACCGCTGTCCCACCTCTCGACCGCCTCAGACCACCTCGGCCGCCAGGGAAATGATCTTCATGAAGTTCTTCTGCCTCAACTCCCGGGCCACGGCTCCGAAAATCCGTGTCCCCCGGGGGTTGCCAGCGTTGTCGATGAGGACGATGGCGTTGCGGTCGAAACGGACGTAGGAACCGTCCCTTCGACGAACCGGACGCTTGCTGCGGACCACCACGCCACGGACCATCTCCCCCTGCTTGATCTCGGAATCGGGCATAGCCCGGCGGACGGAACCCATGACGATGTCACCGATGCGGGCGTAACGCCGACGGGTACCTCCCAGCACCTTGATGCAGCGCACGACGCGCACACCGGTGTTGTCAGCCACGTCCAGTTTGGTATAGGCCTGGATCACAGTTGCTCACTCACCTCCGCGCCATCCACCACCGCCTCCGGGGCCGGGCCGACCGGGGTCACGGTCTCGGTCGCCTGGGCCTGGTCGGTGACGCTGACCTCGTCCGAGGGAGCCTGCATCGAGCCCACGGGGCCAGCCAGCACCCGCAGCAGGCGCCAGCGCTTCCTTCGGCTGAGAGGTCGGGTCTGGACGATCTCCACCCAATCACCTTCCCGGGCCACCCCCTGCTCGTCGTGGGCCAGGTAGGTGGTGCGCTCGCTCACGTACTTCTTGTAGCGGGGGACCTGTCGGCGGCGCTCAACCAGCACCTTGACAGTCTTCTGCATCCTGGCCGAGGTGACCACCCCGACCTGGACGACGCGTCGCGGTTGCTCAGCCATGGTCCTGGTCACCTCCTTCCTCAACGGCCTCGGCGACCCGTTCACCCTCCCGCTCACGCAAGACGGTGAGAATGCGGGCGATGTCCCGGCGCAGGCGCTGGAACTCGCTGGCCACGGCGGCCTCGCCGGTCACCCGACGGACACGGAGCTGGAAGAGGGCCTGACGCTGGGTCGCCAGCTCGGCCACCAGTTCCTCGTGACTAAGTTGTCGCAGCTCGCCTGCCTTCACAGCTTGTGCCTCCGGACCACGAAGCGACAGCGCACGGGCATCTTGTGATAGGTGAGGGCCAGGGCCCGACGACCGACGTCCTCGGGCACGCCGCCGACCTCGTAGAGGATGGTACCGGGCTTCACCGGGGCCACCCAGAACTCGGGTTCGCCCTTGCCCGTGCCCATGCGCACTTCGGCCGGCTTGGCCGTCACCGATTTGTCCGGGAAGATGCGGATCCAGAGCTTCCCTTCCGAACCCAGGTAGTGCTGGGCGGCCACCCGACCGGCCTCGATCTGACGGGCCGTGACCCAGCCCAGCTCCAGGCTCTGCAAGCCGAAGTCCCCGAAGACGACATAGTTGCCCCGGGTAGCCCGGCCTCGCAACCGGCCCCGGTGGGTCTTACGAAACCTGACCCGTTTGGGCATCAGAGGCACTGCTTGCCTCCTCCTTCTTCACCATACCCTTGTACACCCAGACCTTGATGCCGATGTGACCGTAGCTTGTCTTGGCTTCGGCGAAGCCGAAATCGATGTCAGCATCCAGGGTGTGCAGCGGGATGCTCCCTTCGATGACCTGTTCCCGGCGGGCCATCTCGGAGCCGGACAGACGACCGGCCAACTGCACCTTGACCCCCAAGGCACCCATCTCCCGGGCCATCTCAGCGGCCCGACGCATGGTCCGGCGGAAGGAGGCCCGCTTCTCCAACTGCTCGGCTATGTTCTGGGTCAGCAGTGAGGCGTTCAGCTCCGGCTGAGTCACCTCCTGGATGGTGATCTTGATCGGCTTGCCGCTCATCTCCTCCAGACGACCTCTCAGTCGATCCACCTCCACGCCCCGACGGCCGATGACGATGCCTGGCCGGGCCGTGTGCAGGATGATGTGCAGGGTCTCGTTGGTCCGCTCGATCTCCACCTTGCTGATGGCGGCGTAACGGTAGTGACGCCTGATGAAGCGACGGATGCTCTCGTCCCCCACCAGAAAATCGGCGAAGTGCTTCTTGTCGGCGTACCAGCGCGAGGCCCAGTCCTGGGTGACCCCCATGCGGAAACTGGTCGGTCGGACCTTCTGACCCATGCTCCCTCCTCTACCCTGACTCCCCGGTCCGCTCGTCGGACAGCACCACGGTAATGTGACTGGTCCGGTGACGGATCCGATCGGCCCGGCCACGGGCGCGGGGCAGTATCCCGCGTCGGGTGGGCCCACTGTCCACCTGGGCCCGGGCCACGTACAGCTCCTCCGGGTCGGCGTCCAGCCCGGCGTTGGCCACGGCCGACTGCAGCACCTTGCGCACGAAACCCGCGGCCCTGGTGGGGGTGAACTGGAGTACCTCCAGGGCCTCCTCCACGGCCTTCCCCCGGATGAGGTCGATGGTCGGCCTCACCTTGGTCGGTGAGATGCGCGCGAAACGGTGCACGGCGCGAAAGTCCATTACTGTCTCCACGGTGGCCACTGCTAGCCCACGCTCCTACCGCAGTCTCTCGGCGCGTCGCTGCCGGGCATGACCCCGGAAGGTCCGGGTGGGGGCGAACTCGCCCAGCCGGTGCCCCACCATGTCCTCGCTGACGAAGACCCTCCGGAAGTTGCGTCCGTCGTGCACCAGAAAGGTCACGTTGACGAACTCCGGGATGACCGTCGAGGCCCGGCTCCAGGTCCGGATGGGCTCACGGGAGCCCTCGGCCCGTTGCCGCTGCACCTTCTTCAAGAGCTTGGCAGCGACGAAGGGGCCTTTCTTCACCGAACGGCCCATCAGCGACTCCTTCTCTATCGGTTCCTCAACGCCGGCGTCGCCGACGACGTCTTCGCAGAATAAAGGCGTTGGAGGGTTTGTTCTTGGGCCGAGTCCGACCGCCCTTGGCCAGCTTCCCGGTGGCCGAGACCGGATGACGACCACCCTTGGTCCGACCCTCACCACCGCCCATGGGGTGATCTACGGGGTTCTTGGCCGTCCCGCGCACGTGAGGTCGACGACCCAGCCAGCGCCGGCGACCGGCCTTGCCCAGCACGATGTTCTTGTGGTCCGGGTTGCCCAGACTGCCGATGGTGGCCCGACAGACGCCCAGGATTCGACGCACCTCTCCCGAGGGGAGGCCCACCTGCACGTAACGCTCCTCCCGAGCGGTCACCGCGGCCGAGGTCCCGGCCCCACGGGCCATCTGGCCCCCACCCTGGGGACGAAGCTCGATGTTGTGCACCGGCATCCCCAGGGGCACGTAACGAAGCTCCATGGCGTTACCGACCCGGGGATCGACCCGGGGACCACTGACCACCGTCCCCCCCACCAGCAGACCCTCGGGGGCCAGGATGTAGCGCTTCTCCCCGTCAGCGTAGTGGATAAGGGCGATGCGGGCCGAGCGGTTCGGATCGTATTCGATGGCCGCCACCTTCCCGGGCACACCGTCCTTGTCCCGACGCCAGTCGATGACGCGGTAGCGGCGCTTGTGGCCACCGGCCCGGTTGTGGTGAGTGATGACCCCCTGGAAGTTGCGCCCGCCGGTCCTCTTGAGCGGGCGCAGCAGGGCCTTCTCCGGCTTCTTCCTCGTGACATCGGACTGGTCAACGTTCACCAGGAAGCGGCGACCAGGGGAGGTCGGTCTGTACTGCTTCAACGCCATACGTTCGGTTCCTGTCCGCTCAGAGCGCCTGGAAGGACTGGATGGCATGCTCGATGCCGGCCTTGGCGCCGTCGTAATACTCGCTCAGCACGGTGAAGGTGAGGGTCACCTTCTTCTCCTTCATCCCGTAGACCACCTGGACGGTGCTCAGCTTGTACTCGCCCTGGCTGTAGGTGTAGCGCACCCTGACCGCGGGCACCCCGTTGATGGGCTCCCGGGTCTCTTCCGAGAGCTCGAAGTCGCTAAGGAACGAAGGCAGCAGGTTCTTGATGGACCGGTTGACGTAAGCGTTCAGCTCCACGGCGCTGATCTCACTGCGTACGTCCAGGCTCTCGGTGAAGTCGCCACGGCGGCGGCCGAAGAAGGTGGCATCGGCCCCCAACTTGGGCTTCTCGGTGGCTGTCCACTCCCCGGGGTACTCCAGGGAGAAACCGAGCTTGCTGTCCCGGTAGAGCTCTCCTTCCACCTGACCGCCACCCACCGAGCCCGCGAAGCGGTCGGCAGTCGCCTTCCGGCCCACCAACTGCCACACGGCCACGATGCACACGACCATCAACACTACCAGTGCAGCCATCTTCGAAGCGGTCATCGCGCTGGCTCCTTGCCTTCGCACAGCGGTCCCAGCCCGGTGGGAACCGCCACGCCGGTTAGAAGATGTCGATACGGTCCTCGGGTACCAACTTCACAACCGCCTTCTTGCCCAGGTGGCTGCTGGTCATCCGCCCGCGCACCCGTCGCCGCTTGCTGTGGGTGGAGGCCGTGC
>CAZIBA010000238.1:0-4817 GCA_964536795.1 uncultured Planctomycetota bacterium
GCCGCGCACGTCAGAGTCCAGAGACGTTTCCCAGGCTCTCAACGCAGGGCAGCCCAGAGGATAACGCAAGAAACATTCTGTCAAGTTGCTGATACCCACGTAAGCGCCGGCTACCATGGTAGTGACGTGGATATCTTCTCGAAGTACAGTGTAGCCATTCCTTTCGCCTCCTGACCGAGAGTCAAGGTCGCGCCCCACCCGTTGGTGGGAATTCGCACTCGGCGCAACTCCCCCTGAAGCCTGAACCCAACCACATCCTATACCGGCTCCAGGTACCTGTCAAGCCCGGACGGGTCGATTGCCTGGGGCAAGACCACCTTCCTCGCCTCGGCCACGGCGCGCCCCTGCAGCCACGCCTGGTAGCAGTTGCGGTCGAGGAGTTCCAGAAACCTGCCGCTCACGTTGCCCCAGAGCAGGCTCTCAGGAGACGTTTCCCAGATGGATGCCGCTGCGGCCCTTGATTGCCCCGTCACCTTGATGTTGCCTCGAACCGCCGGTGTGCCAAGGCTTAACAGCCCGTTGAAGAACGCGTGATTTCAGGCGGCGAGGTGGCAGGTGACGAATCGGCTTTCACATTTTCCGTTCAGGTTAGATACCTTCTTGCCTTTGCGTCCCTTGTCGAACTTCCGCAGGTCCTCTGCCCTGGGCTCCTCGATGCCCGCTTCCCTGGCCAGGCGCTCCAGGTACGTCTTCCAGTCCTCGCCCGTCTTCTTGCGCACGATGCTCTTCATGGCCGCGTTGGCTTCCACCGTGGTGGCGTCGATGGCAATGGTCTTACCCTTGAGCAGCCCGCACCCATGGGCGATCTCCACCACCTTCTGAAAGACCTTCAGGTGCACCTCCAGTGGGAGCCGCTGGCGGATGCGGGTCAGACTGGAATGGTCAGGAGTGCGCTCGCTGGGGGACACCCCCAGGAACTCATACAGCGACCGGCTGTCGGGACATCTCCAGGCGATGCCCCGCTGGGAGTCGATCCCCTCGAAGTAGCCCACCAGTAACATCCGAAAGTACACCCCAGGAGGGATAGAAGGTCGGCCCAGTCTTTCGGCGTAGTAGGGAGCACAGACCTCCTCGGCGAAGCGGTCGAAACTGGCCGCCCTCAAGACCTCGTTCAACTTCTGATAGAATGGGTGTCCCGGAGACGTCGGCAGGTCCTGGGTCGCGATCCAGAAGTCCTGCTGACTCGCCTCCCGTTTGCCCAATGCCATCGTCCATCTCCCATGAATCGGAGCCTCTCACCTACCTCGATGGCCCTATACTACCACACGTGTCAAGCGCGTTTTTCAACGGGCTGCTACGCGCAAACCCCCTCCCGTGCCGCTTTCTCCAGTTCGAACCAGAGAGTCCGGGCCTCGACCGCAATCGCCCACTACGGGTCGAGTTCGGGCTCGGCCCTGCGTACGCTCCCCTGCGCTCACTGACGCGGCCATCCCTGCCCGCTCTTCGGCCACTGGCCGCGTTCGCTCCGCTTCGATCCCCGCCTCTCAGACGAACCGGCCCACCCAGTCTGGGCGGCCCGTTGCTTCTGGTGGTGGGAACCGAACTGAACCCAAACTGTCGGGGGGGGCCGCATAGTGAGGAGTGCTCAGGTTTGGCCTCTGAGGTAGGCGTCTATGCCCTTGGCCGCTTCGTGACCGTTATGGATGGCGTGGATGACATCGGGCCCCTGAACCAGGTCGCCACCGAAGAAGAGCCACGGCACGCTACTCTGGAATTGCTCGTTGAGCTTGATACGGCGTCCCTCGTATTCAAGCCGATCGGCAAGCTCCTGCGGGATGTAGGAGGTGTCGGCCCCCTGGCCGATGGCCTCGATGACCATGTCTCCGCTGATGAACGACGTGTCCTCACGGTTGAACTTCGGGTTGAAGCGGCCTTCCTCATCAAAGACCGAGACACACGCGACGGTATGAAGCCCGGCGATCTCGCCTTCGTGGATCTCGATCTTGTCCGGTCCTCTGGCTGGGATGATGTTGATGCCCTCTTCCCGGGCCTCGTTGATCTCGTTGCGGGTGGCAGGCATGATGTCTTCCGACTCGAGGCACGTGAGCGTGATATCGACGCGCCCGAGCTCCTGCATCTGTAGGCGTGCCATGCTGCGAGCGGTGTCCATGGCGACATCGCCCCCGCCGATCACGATAATCTGTTCGCCGACGAAAACCTGCTTGCCTTCGGTGATCCCTCCCAGCAAAGGGAGTGCCTGGAAGACGTGCTCATGGTCTGTGCCCTCGACCTTGGTACTGCGCCCGAGGTGAAGCCCCGTGGCGACGAACGTGGCGTCAAACCGCTGGTGCAGTTCCTCCAGAGTGATGTCCTGGCCGACGCGGGTGCCGCAGCGAATGTCCACCCCGAGTGACCTGATGTAGCCAATGTCTTTGTCCAAGGCATCGTAAGGGAGCCGGTACTCTGGTATACCGTACCGAGTTATCCCGCCGGGCTGCGGCATCTCCTCAAAGACGGCGACTTCGTATCCCTTGATGGCCAGGAAATGTGCTGCGGAGAGCCCGGCCGGGCCAGCCCCAACGACGGCCACCTTCTTGCCCAGGGGCTCGATGCTCTCTGTGCCCAGCACCCTCCTGTAGTCTTCAACGGGAATCTGTTCCGCGGCAAAGCGCTTGAGCCAACGGATCGCGGCCGGTTCGCCGCGCTTCCCGATGCCACAGGTCTCCTCGCATTTGTGGGTGCACACGCGCCCGCACACACTGGGAAGGGGGTTCGTCTGGTAGATGACTCTCAAGGCTTCCTCATAGTCCCCTCGCCAGATGGCCAGGATATAGTCCTTGATATCCATCCCGGCCGGGCAAGCAGCCTCGCACAAGCTACACTCGAGGCAACGGGATGCTTCCCGATGGGCCTGCTCCTCCGTGAACCCCAGGACCATTTCGGCAAATGAGTCCGTTCTGTCCCTTACCGGCAGCGTGGCCATGGGGGTGCGCTCGAATTCCACGAGGCAGTAATCCATGTCGGCAGCGAACCCCTTGTAGTCCGTCTTCCTGTGGCTCAGGCTCGCCTTGAGTATTGAGTAATCGCCTTCGGCGAGGAAGGCCTCTGGCGCGGATTTCTCGTCCTTGGCAAGGTACTCGAAGCTGTCCGTGGTCTTGTCGATATGATAGTAGTCTCTGGAGAGACTCAGACTGGCGGGTGGGCAGATGTCCACGCACAACCCGCAGAAGCAACACCGCCCATAGTCGATGCTTGGCCGTTCCCCCTTGTCCCCCGGTTGCACTTCGATCTCAGGCATCTCGACCATCGTGATGGCCTGGTTGGGACAGATGTCGGCGCAGTTGCCGCAGCCGGTACAGGCCTCGAGATCATTGAGGTGGAGTCCACGGCATCTGGCCGCGGGTTCCTTTCCCTCAAACGGGAAGCGAAGTGTCTGCGGTTTCCTGAAGAGGAACTTGAGGGCGGAGAACGGGGAGAAGAGGCTTTTCTTCTGGGTGATCATGTCCGGCTCACCTGTCAATCTCGGGCGCGGCGATGTTCAGGCTCAGCATGATGTGGCCAACATCGGCCAGGCTTGCGCCTTGTAGGAGCTTCTCGAGCACGAGGATCCCGGCAGGATAGGAGGGCGATCTGAGATGGGCCCTGTACGGCTTGTCCGAGCCGTTGCTCACCATGTACAATCCGGCTTCTCCTCGGGCGGACTCGACCTTCACGTAGGTCTCACCGGGGGGAACATTCCATTTGAATGGGTTCGGCGTCTTGATCCAGGCTGGTCCTGTGGGGATGCGGTCGAGCGCCTGCCTGATGATGGAGATGCTCTGGTCGATTTCCAGTCGTATCACGATCGCGCGGGAATAGGAGTCGCCATCCTCCATCGTGGGCACGTCGAAATCGAGATCGGCGTAGGCAGCATACGGTTCGTCTTTTCGAGTGTCTATCTTGGCCCCCGTCGCCCTGAGGTTGGTCCCGGTGATTCCCATGCTTATGGCGTCCTCGCGAGCGAGCACCGCGAGGCCCTTTGTCCTGTCGGCAAAGATGCGATTATTGAAAAACAGGTTGTCGTACTCGGGTAACATCGTCTCGATATGTTCCAGCACCTGAAGCCCCTTTTCGGTGAAGCCGGAGGGGAGATCCCGGCGGACACCTCCGGGCCAGACATAGGTATGGTACACCCTGCCGCCCGTGAGCATCTCGAACAGGTCGAGGACGTAATCGCGCTCCCCCATGGCCCATTGGCCGATGGTGTCGAATCCGAGCAGATTGCCGTATGCCCAGATCCAAAACAGGTGCGAGGATATCCTGGAGAGCTCGAGCACAATCGTCCTGATGTACTGCGCCCTTTGTGGGACTCCCAGGCCCCCCAGCTCCTCGACGGCCATCGCGTAGAGGACCTCATTCGGGTCGGGGTCCATCACGTTGAGCCGGCAGACGAGGGGGAAATTCTGGATGTAGGTCCGGTACTCCATGAGTTTCTCGAAGCCCCGATGGAGGTAGCCAGGATTGGCCCGCGCGCGGACCACGGTATCCCCCTCGACCGTCAGGATGATGCCGAAGTTCCCCACCATGCCCACGTGCTGAGGCCCGAAGTACATTTCCAGCTCTCTGCTTGAGTGCTGGGCGCTCGCTATAGCTTCTGGCACAGTCATTCGGCCCTTTCCTCCACGCCAAATTCTTCTTTGGCATACTTCCGCAGGTCAAAATCTTTCCTCATCGGCGGCATGCCCTCCCAGTGGTCGAGCAAGAAAGGCGTAAGCCGGGGGTTTCCCTCGAAGTGAACGCCAAACATTTCGTGGATTTCCCGTTCGTAGGTCTGCGCATGCTGGAAGATTGGGATGACGGAGAGAAAGCGCGGCGCGTCCCTACCGATACGCGTTTTC
>CAZIBA010000239.1:0-4809 GCA_964536795.1 uncultured Planctomycetota bacterium
GTCGCGGGAGTAGGCCTCAGCGTATATCTTGACGGCCTCGGCATCGGCCTTGCCTTCGATCTCCTGGGCCTTGCGGTAGGCCTCGGAGGTGATGAGCTTCAGCTCTTTCCCCATCTCCCCGTCGATCTCGGCCTTCTTGCCCTGGCCTTCGGAGCGGTACTTCTCAGCCGCCCGCTTCCTCTCGGAGATCATCCGCTCGAAAACCTTCTCCCGCACCTCCTTCACGTAGTCGATGCGTTTGATGCGCACGTCGACGAGTTCGATCCCGTATTGGGGAACCAGCTCCCGGGCCTGGGCCAGGATGCTCCGGGTGAGCTTCCCCCGCCCCACCTCGATCCGTTCGAGGGCCTCTGCCGTGCCCAGTTCCTCCAGCTCCTCCGCGGCGCGCTCCAGCAGTTGGTTGCTGTTTCGCACCACCTCGACGAGCAGGTGACTGGTGATGGCGTCGCGGGTGGCCGAGTCGATCATGTCGTCGAGCCTGGCGTGGGCCCCGGTCTCGTTTCCCACCGACTGGAGGAACTTCAGGGGGTCGGCGATGCGCCAGCGGGCGGTGGTGTCCACCCAGATGTACCTCTTGTCCTTCGTGGGGATCTGGTTGGGGAGGCCGTCCCATTCGAGCAGGCGCTTCTCGAAGTAATTGGCCCTCTGGACGAAGGGGAGCTTGAAGTGAAGCCCGGCGTCACGTATGGGTTCGCCCATGGGCTCACCAAACTGGGTCACGACGACCTGCTGGGTCTCGTCAACCACGTAGACCGAACTCAGGAGCAGCACGAGGACCAGACCCAGCACGACGACCAGAACGATGGCAAGCCGTTTCATCGCGCACCCCCTTCCTCACCCAGCCGGAGCAGTGGAAGAATGCCCCCCTGGTCCGGGTCCACGATGTACTTTCTGCCCGCCTTGGGAAGGACTTCGGCCAGGGCTTCGAGATAGAGCCTCCGGCGGGTGACCTCCTGGGCGTTCCTGTACTCTTCGTAGACGGCCAGGAAGCGCTGGGCGTCCCCCAGGGCCCGGTTGACCCGGTCCACGGCGTAGCCCTCGGCCTCGCGGATGGTTTTCTCGGCCTCGCCCCGGGCCTTGGGTATGGCTTTGTTGTAGGCCTCCCAGGCCTCATTGATGGTCCGCTCCCGCTCCTGCTTGGCTTCGTTGACGTCATTGAAGGCGGGCTTGACCTCGTCGGGCGGGTTGACGTCCTGGAGCCTGAGCGTGACGATGAGGATGCCGCTGTCGTAGGAGTCGAGGATCTCCTGCAGCTTCTCCTGTACCTCCAGGTTCACTTCCACCCGCCGGGTGGTGAGCACCTCGGTGACGGAGTGGTCGCCCACCACCTGGCGCATCACGGCTTCGGAGATGGCCCGCACCGTGTTCCTCGGGTCCCTGATCTTGAAGAGGACTTTGACGGGGTCCGTGAACTTGAACTGGACGATCCAGTCCACGACCACGGAGTTGAGGTCGCCGCTCAGCATGAGCGACTCGTCCGGGTACCGACCGGAGTCCCGGACGCTCTTGATACCGGCCTGGAGTGTGCGGAAGCCGAACTCCTCCTTGAAGATATAGCGGACCTTGACCTTGGTGGCCCGCTCTATGCCGAAGGGAAGCTTCACGTGGAGGCCCGGCTCGGTCTTCCTGACGTAGCGGCCGAAGCGCTGGATCACGCCCACCTCGTCGGGACCCACCGAGTAGAGGGCCGTGGCGAACAGGAGGAGGACGACGACGACCACGATGCCCGGAACGATGTACTTCCTGACGTCGGGCAGGTCCTCGAAGGGACTGCGGATGTGCTCCGGCCCCGGGCGCATGGGAAAGGACATGGGGCTACTCCTTTCAGCCAGGCAAGGGGTCCAGAACCCCTTGTCTTGGGTCAGTGTCGTCAGGAGCCTTCCTCGGCTCTTCCCCTATAGTCTTGTCTCTCCTACCCGCCTTGTCAAGGCAGCACCCACCCGGCCCGCCGACCGGCGGGTCGTGCGGCAAGGTATGCCACGGCCGGTTCCGCCTTCGCCCTTGGGGGCTATGGCGGACAGGCTTGCCCGGCCGTGCAGGAACAAGGGTGTGCCACTCACGGTTCTCCCTCTCCCTCTGGGAGAGGGACGGGGTGAGGGAAGCGGCTACGCCACCCCCTGCATCGCCCGTCGGTCGGCGGGGTGGGTTTCCCCCAGAGGATCGGCCCGTCGGCCGGCGGGCCGGGTCCCAGTGCCCATCGGGATTTGAGTTGCAGTCTCAGAGGCTCCTGGTTAGAATGCGGCGCCGAGAGGCACTGGGCTCTTCTCAAGGCACGTCGGTGGGCCCACGTTGGCCGCCCGCCGGCCGGCGGGTTACAGATGACGCAGGTACGCAAGGAAAGACTCGTGAACGTCCTCCTGCTCTACCCTGAGTTCCCGGACACCTTCTGGAGTTTCAAGCACGCCCTGAAGTTCATACGCAAGAGGGCCTGCTCCCCGCCACTGGGCCTGCTGACGGTGGCCGCGATGTTGCCGTCAGATTGGACCATGCGTCTGGTGGACCTCAACGTGGGAAGGCTCAGCAAGAAGGACCTGTCGTGGGCTGACTATGCTTTTGTCAGTGGCATGGCCGTGCAGGAGGAGGCAGCACGTCGGATCATCGCCCGCTGCAAGGAAGCAGGCATCAAGGTGGTCGCCGGGGGGCCGCTGTTCACCATCCGGCACGAGCAATTCGAGGAGGTGGATCACTTCGTGCTCAACGAGGCCGAGCTGACCCTCCCGGCCTTCCTGGCGGACCTGGAGCAGGGGCGGGCCAGGCGAGTCTACGAGACGTCTGAGTTCGCTGACATCTGCAAGAGCCCGGTCCCTCGTTGGGAGTTGCTGGATTTCAGGCGGTATCTGTCCATGAGCATCCAGTTCACCCGAGGCTGTCCCTACCAGTGTGAGTTCTGCAACGTGACGGCGCTGTTCGGTCACCGGCCACGCACCAAGGACGCCCGGCAGATCATCGCCGAGCTGGACAGCCTCTACGACCAGGGTTGGCGTGGAGGCGTCTTCTTCGTGGACGACAACCTCATCGGCAACAAGAGGCGCCTGAAGAACGAGCTGTTGCCCGCGCTCGTCGAATGGCAGAAAGACAAGGTGGGGATAGGCTTCAACACCGAGGTCTCCATCGACCTGGCCGACGACGAGCAGTTGATGCACCTGATGGTCGAGGCGGGCTTTGACGTCGTCTTCGTGGGCATCGAGACGCCCGACGAGGCCTGCTTGAGGGAGTGCAGCAAGAAACAGAACCAGAACCGGGACCTGGTGGAAGACGTCAAGCGCATCCAGCGAGCCGGGCTGCAGGTCCAGGGAGGCTTCATCGTCGGCTTCGACAGTGATACTCCCTCCATCTTCCAGCGGCAGATCGACTTCATCCAGAAGAGCGGGATCGTGACGGCCATGGTGGGCCTGCTTCAGGCTCCGCCCGGAACCAAACTGCACGAACGGCTCGAGCGTGAGGGTCGGCTGCTCGGCCCCTCGTCAGGCGACAACGTGGACGGCACCACCAACATCGTCCCCAAGATGAACCGAGAGATGCTGCGCCAGGGGTACAAGAAGATACTGGACCACATCTACTCACCGGAGCACTACTACCAACGGATCAAGACCTTCTTGCGAGAGTACCCGCCACCCAAGCTCAAAGCCCCACTGCACCTCCACGAGCTCCTGGCCTTCTTCCGCTCCCTCTGTCTCCTGGGCATCGTGGGCAAGGAGCGCGTCTACTACTGGAAGCTCCTGCTGTGGACCCACTTTCGCCGACCCGACCTGTTCCCGGTGGCCGTCACACTGGCGATCTGTGGCTACCATTTCCGCAAAATCTGTGAACTCCACGTGCAGTGAAAACAAGCCGAGCGGAAGGTGACGACCCTCTCCACACGGGCTCGCAGGCGCTGCGCGACCACCGGGCCAGCGAGACGGCTGCGTTTTCACCGCGGTGACCAGCGCCAAGGCAGAAGAAAGGCACGTTGCTGTGGAACTCCATACGATGGTAGCGACGGGAGCGGCTCTGCTGCTGATGCTCGTCATCGGGACTGCTTCCTTCGGCGAGGCAAGCAGCCCAGCCGACGGTCCGCAGCACGGCGGCTACCGGGTGGTGGCGGTCGAGAACCCCGTGTACCGCAACAACCAGCTCTTCCCCGCCCAGGAGGACATCACCTCGCCCCGTTTCGAGGAGGTGAGGCGCCTCTATGAGCTGCAGCAGGTCATCGCCGGGGAGGAGGACGAGTTCCAGCGCCTCCTGCTCCTTCGCCAATGGGTCCACAAGCAACTCGTCGTCGATCGCTCCAAACCCGTGCCCACGGGCGATGCCCTCGTCTACCTCGCCGAGGGTCCCAAGGGGGCAGCCTACTCCTGCGGTCACCACATGATCGCCCTGAACGCGGTCCTGAACTCCATGGGCTACGTGGCCCGCTGCGTCCACTCAGGCGGAGGGGGGAAGGAACCCCGGGTGACCGGACACCACGGGATGTGCGAGGTCTGGTCCAATGACCTGTGCAAGTGGATCGCAGTCGATTCCGAGCACGATGCCCACTTCGAAAAGGATGGGATGCCTCTGTCGGCGCTGGAAATCCGCGACGAGGTCATCGCCAACGGCGGCGCCGACGTGGTCCGGGTCGACGGGCCGGACAGGAAGCCCCAACCCAAGGAACCCGACGACAGTTGGGGCCGCACCCCGCGGACCTACAACTTCGTGGCCTGGATGCTCTCGGGGAACGTGCACACGGTCGGGCGACCCCTTTCCTCCATCCAGGTGGTCTACGACGACGAATACTGGCGGACCCACACCTGGATCCGCGACGGCAAAGAGCACTGGGCCTATGACGCC
>CAZIBA010000240.1:0-1548 GCA_964536795.1 uncultured Planctomycetota bacterium
ACCCGGAGCGTCAAGAAGGTCCCGGCCCTCAGGGGCAAGGTGGTGGTGCTCCTCTTCTTCGAACCCTCCACCCGCACCTCCACCTCCTTCAACCTGGCAGCCAAGCGCCTCAGCGCCGACGTGGTGAGCTTCAGCGTCTCCACCAGCTCGGTGAGCAAGGGCGAGACCCTCAACGACACGGCCAAGAACATCGAGGCCATGGGGGTGGACATCGTGGTGGTCCGCCACAGCGCCCCCGGGGCCGCCCGTCAGCTCTCCCGCATCTTGGACGCCAGCGTGGTCAACGCCGGTGACGGTCCCCACGAGCACCCCACCCAGGGGCTCCTGGACATCTTCACCATCCGCGAGTCCAAGGGTCACATCGAGGGCCTCAAGGTGGCCATCGTGGGTGACATCCAGTACAGCCGGGTGGCCCGCTCCAACATCTGGGGCCTGATGAAGTTGGGGGCCCAGGTGACGGTGGTCGGCCCGGCCACCCTCATCCCACCCCACATCGAGGAGCTGGGCGTGGAGGTGAGCTACGACCTGGACGCCGTGCTCCCCGAGATGGACGTGGTCAACATCCTGCGCATCCAACTGGAACGCCAGGGCCGGAGCATGTTCCCCTCCATCCGGGAGTACGCAGCCCTCTTCGGCATCAACCAGGAGCGCCTGAGCCGGGCCAAGCCCGACCTCCTGGTGCTCCATCCGGGACCGATGAACCGGGGCGTGGAGATCACCCCCGACGTGGCCGACGGCAACCATTCGGTCATCCTCCGCCAGGTGACCAACGGCCTGGCCGTGCGCATGGCCGTGCTCTACCTGGTCTCGGGCGGCCAGCCCCGGTAAGCGGTAGTCGGCCCGACCCCTGACCGCGTGGCCAGGCCGGTCTTGTCCGGCCTGGAGCCAGGGTTACCGGGCGGGGCAAGACCCGCCCGGGCACACACCTGTGGGCAAGCGGGAAGGTACGGAAAGCAAGGAGAACGGAGCGGAGACCGTAGGACGATTATGAAGACCATCCTCATCAGGGGTGGCCGGGTCATCGACCCGGCCTCGGGTCGGGACGAGGTGACCGACGTGCTCATCGAGGGGGCGCGCATCGCCCGGGTGGGCAAGGCCACCCGCCGGGCCGACGAGATCATCGAGGCCGAGGGGCTCATCGTCGCCCCCGGCCTCATCGACATGCACGTCCACCTCCGTGAGCCCGGCAACGCCGAGGAGGAGACCATCGCCTCCGGTTCGGCCGCGGCCATCGCCGGGGGCTTCACCACGGTGGCCTGCATGCCCAACACCGAGCCGGCCGTGGACAACGAGGCCTCGACCGAGTTCGTCTTCCTGCAGGCCGAACGGGCCGGGCTGGCCAACATCTACCCCGTCGGGGCCATCACCAAGGGCCAGCAGGGCAAGGAGCTGGCCGAGATCGGACAGGTCAGCCGGGCCGGGGCCGTGGCCTTCAGCGACGACGGCTTCTGCGTGGCCGACGCCGGTCTCATGCGTCAGGCCCTGGCCTACGCCCGCATGTTCGACAAGCCCATCATCGACCACTGCGAGGACCTCAGCCTCTCCCAG
>CAZIBA010000240.1:1558-4799 GCA_964536795.1 uncultured Planctomycetota bacterium
GGGTGATGCACGAGGGCTACCACTCGATGAAGTTGGGGCTGCCCGGCATCCCGTCCGCTAGCGAGGAGGTGATGGTGGGCCGGGACCTCATCCTGGCCGAGATGACCAAAGGACACATCCACGTGGCCCACGTCTCCACCAGAGGGTCGGTGGAGCTCATCCGCCAGGCCAAGGCCCGGGGCGTCACCGTGACCGCCGAGGTCACACCCCACCACCTGGCCCTCACCGACGAGGCCGTCACCTCCTTCGACCCGCGCTACAAGATGAACCCGCCACTCCGGGGCGCCGAGGACGTCCAGGCCCTTCGCCAGGGCCTGGCCGACGGCACCATCGACTGCATCGTCTCCGACCACGCCCCCCATGCTACCGCCGAGAAGGAGGTGGAGTTCAGCTTCGCCCCCTTCGGCGTCATCGGGATGGAGTCGCTGCTTCCCGTGGTCGTCAAGACGCTCATCGAGCCGGGCGTACTCACCTGGCCCCAGGCCATCGCCACGATGACCGTCAACCCGGCCCGCATCCTCCGCCTCCCCAAGGGGACGCTCGCCGCCGGGGCCGACGCCGACCTCACCCTCATCGACCCCGACCTCGCCTGGACCATCGACACAAAGAAGTTCCACTCCAAAAGCCGAAACTGCCCCTTCGAGGGCTGGGAAGTCACCGGCCGCGCCACCACAACAATCGTCGCCGGAGAAGTAAAGCAGGTCTGAATGCCTTCAGAGAATGGTATCACGTCCCCAACCGCGGACGCGGCCATGCGCGAGGAGGCGGAGAGGGCGCTCAACACGCTGACAAGGCCGCCGGCCACCGGCTGACCATCCCACAGCAGAGGGAGCAAGAGAGCAGCGCCAGACCCAGGAGCTGAAGGGTGTTGACTCCAGGGGCTCGGAGGAGGTAGAGATAGGTATGGTAGGTCCTCCTACGAACGGGAAGATGCTCGTTTCACGGCGTTAGGTCAGAAGGGGCGGGACTTTCGACATGACCCAGCCAGTGACCCTCAGGACACTGAAGCCGCATCTGAGGGAGTGCGGCTACGCTCCACGCCTGCTCCGTTCGGGCTTCCGGTTCGGGGCAGACAGACAGCTGGCGCTCGCAGCCTTCGCCCATGAGCCGCCCGACGCGCGGTCCGCGTGCATCGCTGTCGCGGAGCAGAATGGGGGAGGCGCTGAAGCCGTTGCTTCGTATCAGGAAATGGGAGCTCCTGTCGTATTCCTCTGCCGTCCCGACGGGCTCGAATGGTGGAAGCAGGGAGCCGAGCGCCCAGAGCGTGTCGAAGCGGTGCCTGCGCGTCATGTGGCCACGTTCTTCAGGAAATGGCGAGACCGTTTTGCCCCCGAGGCCATTTTCCGCGCGAAGACCTGGGCGCACCTCAATAAGGATTACCAGCTTAGTTTTGTGGACCTCGGGCTCATGCCCGTCGTGGAAGCCGACATTGGCCGAACGCTAAGTAATCTCCTGGAACGCGTTATCATCCAGAACAAGAAGAAACTCTGGCCAGACCAGATAACTGTCAAGGAAGGGCAGTGGCTTGTGAAGTCGGCCTTCTGGCTTCTGGCAGCGAAGATACTGGGCGACAAGAACGTGGGGGACTTCCCATCCTTGGACCTGTCGGACGTTCGAGGGGTCTTCCGGTGTGTTGGGCAGCACTATGCAACCAGCGTCCCTCTAAGGGTTTCTTCTGGAGCCCCGCACGAGGCCCTTGTCGAAGCCGCCCAGACCATCAAGGAGTTTGCCAACCTTGGACATGTGACGACGGAGTCCTTAGCTTACCTCTATGAAAACGCACTGATCTCCAAGGAAACCCGAGCAGAGCTGGGCACGCACAGCACGCCCTCGTATCTCGTTGACTATGTGGTCTGGCAGTTGGTCCCTTGGATCGAGGATATACCCGAGGAGGACCGTAACGTCTTTGAGCCAGCCTGCGGTCATGCAGCCTTCCTCGTTTCAGCAATGCGGTTGCTCAGGGAACTCGCTTCCCCTGACAGCGGCCGGCGGCGAACACTCCACCGTTACCTCCAGGCCAGACTCCACGGCACAGACGTGGATGACTTCGCCCTTGAGATCGCTCGCCTGTCGCTGACGCTTGCCGACGTCCCGAATCCTGACGGATGGGACCTGAGCTCGGCGGACATGTTCGCATCTGACGAGCTCTCAAAGCAGGCGTCCGAAGCCACGATTCTGCTGACGAATCCGCCCTTCCAGAACTTCTCGGCACAAGACAGGAAGACATACGGGGCGCGCTATGCAAGCAAGGCGGCTGAGTTGCTCGCACGCACATTGCCGCACCTTCGCCCGGGCTCAGTCTTCGGTGTTGTAGTGCCGCAGGCTCTGTTGAGGAGCAAGAGAACTACGAGCCTGAGAGAGATGATGCTGAGAGACTGCGAGATCGCCGAAGTCTGCCTGTTCCCTGACAAGACTTTCGCCTTCTCGGGCGCTGAATCAGCCATCATTGTCGGGCGAAGGGTGACGAGCCGACGTTCGAGGGCACAGCCAGTGCGCTTCCGCCGCGTCCGTGAGCGCAATATGGACGCCTTCAAGAAGTCTTATTCTGTGACGAACGAATATCGCGTTCCGCAGCTACGCTTCGCTGAAGACAAAGAGTTGAAGATGTACGTTCCTGACCTTGCTGAGGTCTGGGACGCGTGCAAAGGCTTTCCGGCCCTTGAGGACATAGCGGACATTCATAAGGGTCTTGATTTCGTGAACCGGGACACACTTGAGTCGATGGGCACTAAAGCTTGGTCGCAGAGCGCGTTCCGGGGTGCCAAGCTCGGATTCAGGAGGCTCAGCCCGGGGCTTCAGATTCACGAGTTGCCACGCACGGTGTGGATGAACCTTGAGCCTGGAGTCGTGAAAGTGCCCCGGAGTGGCACAAGAACCGGGGTGCCACAAGTCCTCCTGAACTATGCCCGCGTGAGCCGTGGCCCCTGGCGCCTGAAAGCGTTCATGGACTCGGAAGGCCACGCTGTGACAAGCCGGTTCATCACTGTGCGGCCCAGCGGAACGAATCAGCCCCATGAATATCTGTGGGCGATCTGCAACTCACCCCTGGCGAATGCCTACGTCTATGCGCACACAGAGAAGCGTGACATTCTTGTAGGCATGGTGCGCAAGATGCCCGTTCCACCGGTCTCCTCCGCGGGCATGGAGAGGGTAGCGACGGCAGCGCGGGCTTACCTGTACGCCGTGAGCCAGTCACCAGATGGACTGGGCATGGTGGCAGGGGATGACGAAGCGCCAGGCC
>CAZIBA010000241.1:0-4766 GCA_964536795.1 uncultured Planctomycetota bacterium
CGCTCCCGGCGCACGTACTCCCTATCGGCGCTGCTCACACCTCCTTTGCATCGATCCACGGCATCATCTTGCGCAACTGCCGCCCCACCTGCTCGACGAGGTGCTGACGGTCCTTGGCCGCGAGGGCCCGGAAGACGGGCCGGTTGGCCTGATTCTCCAGTATCCATTCCCGGGCGAAGGCCCCGGTCCGCACCTCGTTGAGAATGCGACGCATCTCCTGACGAGTCTCCTCGGTGATGATGCGGGGCCCACGGGTCAGGTCGCCGAACTCGGCCGTGTTGGAGATGGAGTAGCGCATCCAGCTCAGGCCGCCCTGGTAGAGGAGGTCGACGATTAGCTTCAGTTCGTGCATGCACTCGAAGTAGGCCACCTCGGGCTGGTAGCCGGCCTCCACCAGGGTCTCGAAGCTGGCCTTGATGAGCGCGGTCACCCCGCCACAGAGCACCACCTGCTCCCCGAAGAGGTCCGTCTCGGTCTCTTCGGCGAAGGTGGTCTCGATCACGCCCGTCCGGGTGCCACCGATGCCCTTGGCGTAGGCCAGGGCGACGTCCCTGGCCTTGCCGCTGGCGTCCTGGTACACGGCCACCAGGTTGGGCACCCCCCGGCCGGCCTCGAACTCACTGCGCACCAGGTGTCCGGGTCCTTTGGGGGCCACCATGGCCACGTCGATGCCGGCAGCCGGGATGACCTGGCCGAAGTGGATGTTGAAGCCGTGGGCGAACATCAGCAGGTCGCCCTGGGCGAGACCGGGCTCGATCTCGTTCTTGTAGACGGCCGCCTGGTGCTCGTCGGGGACCAGGATGGTGACGACCTGAGCCTGCTTGGTGGCCTCGGCGGCCGAGAGAGGCTTGAAACCGTGCTCCTCGGCCAGCTTGTAGTTCGCGGTCCCGGGCAGCTCGCTCACGACCACGTTCACCCCACTGTCCCGCAGGTTCAAGGCGTGGGCGTGGCCCTGGCTCCCGTAGCCGATGATGGCCACGGTCTTGCCCTTGAGGACGTCGAGGTTGGCATCTTTGTCGTAGTAGATGGTGGCCACAATTCCCTCCTCTTAAAGACAACCGCCCGAGGATCAGGCGCCCCGGCGAAGGGCCACCCGTCCGGTCCGGGCCAACTCCTTGATGCCGTAGGGTTTCAGCAAGGCGATGAGCGCCTCGAGCTTGTTCTCCGGTCCCGTGACCTCCAACATAACGTGCTTCGGTCCGATATCAACCACTTTGCACTTGAAGACCTCGGCCAACTCGAAGACCTCACCCCGACGACCCGGTGGCGCGTGCACCTTTATCAGCATCAGGTCGCGCTCCACGTGGTCCTGACCAGCGAAGTCCATTACCTTGATGACGTCCACCACCCGCTCCAACTGCTTGCGGACCTGCTCGATGACCGTGTCGTCACCCTGGGTGACGATGGTCATCCGACTTAGGCGCTTGTCCTCGGTCTCACCCACCGTGAGGCTCTCGATGTTGAACCCCCGGGCACTGAACATCCCCGAGATGTGAGCCAGCACGCCCGGCTTGTTCTCCACCAGTGCACTGATGACGTGGCGCATCGTACCCTCCCCGTCAGGCCATACCGCCGATCATCCGGTCGATGGCCTCACCGGCCGGCACCATGGGGAACACGTTCTCCTCGGGGACCACCCGGAAGTCGAGGAAGACGGGTCCAGGCGTGGCCAGGGCCTGCTCCAGGGCCGGCCGCACCTCCTCCTTCCGCTCCACCCGGATGCCGACGGCCCCGTAGGCCTCGGCCACCTTGACGAAGTCGGGGTTCCCGACCAGGTGGGTGTGACTGTAGCGGCGGTTGAAGAAGAGCTCCTGCCACTGGCGGACCATCCCCAGGTAGGTGTTGTTCAGGATGGCCACCTTGACCGGCAGCTCGTTGGCCACCACCGTGGCCAACTCCTGTATGTTCATCTGAATGCTGCCGTCACCGGCGATGTCGAAGACCACCGCGTCGGGACAGCCCACCTGGGCCCCGATGGCGGCCGGGAAGCCGTAGCCCATGGTGCCCAGGCCCCCCGAGGAGAGGAGCTGGCGGGGCCGCCGGAAGGTGTAGAACTGGGCGGCCCACATCTGGTTCTGTCCCACCTCGGTGGCGATGATGGCCTCGCCCTTGGTGAGCTCATAGATCTGCTCCACGACGTACTGGGGCTTCAGCTCCGAACTCTCCCGGTCGTAGGTGAGCGGGAACTGTCGCTTCCACTCGGCGACCTGGGCCAGCCACTCCTTTCGCTCCCCGGTCCGGACCAGGGGAAGGAGCTTCCTCAGGATGTTTCTGGCGTCGCCCTGGATGGGGATGCTGACCGGGATGTTCTTGCTGATGGAGGCCGGGTCGATGTCGATGTGGATGATGCGCTCCACCCGCGGGGCGAAGGCCTCCAGCTTCCCCGTGACCCGGTCGTCAAAACGGGCCCCGGCGGCAATGATGAGGTCGGCGTGCTGGATAGCGTAGTTGGCGTAGGCCGTTCCGTGCATCCCCAGCATCCGCAGAGACAGTTCGTGCTCACCGGGAAAGGCCCCCAGCCCCAGCAGCGTCATAGTCACCGGTATGCGGTTCTTCTCCGCCAGCTCCCGGAGTTCGTCGGCCGCTTCCGATATGATGATCCCACCGCCGACGTAGAGCACGGGCCGCTCGCTGGCATTGATGGCCTCGGCGGCCAGACGAACCTGCCGGTCGTTTCCCTCCAGGTTGGGTTTGTAGCCGGGGAGGTCGAGCTCGGCCTCACCGTCGTCGTTCACCTCGGCCTTCTGCACGTCCACCGGGAGGTCGATAACCACGGGACCGGGTCGGCCCGTCCTGGCGATGTAGAAGGCCTCCTTCACTGTTTGCCGGATCCTCTGCGGGTCGGCCAGGAGCACATTGTACTTGGTGATGGGCCGCGTGATGCCCGTCGTGTCGGCCTCCTGGAAGGCGTCGTTTCCGATGAGGTGGGTGGCCACCTGGCCGGTGATGGCCACGATGGGAACCGAGTCGAAGTTGGCCGTGGCGATGCCCGTCGTCAGGTTTGTGGCCCCGGGACCGGAGGTGGCCACGCACACCCCCACTCTGCCGGTGGCCCGGGCGTAGCCGTCGGCGGCGTGGGCAGCGGCCTGCTCGTGACGCACCAGAACCACCCGGATGTCCCTTCGCTCGTACAGCTCGTCGAAGAGGGGGATGACCGAACCACCCGGGTAGCCGAACATCACGTCCACACCCTCGGCCACCAGGGCGTCTATGAAGACTTCAGCACCTGAGCGATTCACCACAGACTCCACCGGATTCCCGCGCCTCCTGGGCGCATATCCATTCCCACACCCACCGCCCTCGGACAGCAGAACCCGTCCACCACCAGAAAGACCCGGGTCGCCCTCTCACCCCCAGCACGGGCACTGCTACCGGAACATGGGTCTGACCCGTCCACGGAGCCCCCCTCACTTGCACCCCTAAGTCTCGCACCCCCCGCGCCCGACCCACCAGCGCGCCCGTTTCTGAAGAAGAGCTTATACCACGGGAGCCGGTGACGGTGCAAGGGAAACCCTGAGACCCCTGAGGCCCCCAGCCGTCGCCCGGCCTGCTCCGGCGACTACTCCTCGTCGAAGATGCCTGCCCCGAAGCCGTGCTCGTCCTCCTCCGGCTTCTGGGCCGCGGGTGGAGGAGTGGGTCGGGCGGGCGGAATCTCAACCCGCTCTTCTTCGGCTCGGGGTTCGGCGACCCCCGGCTCGGGCTCCTCCGCCACCGGTTCGGCCTCAAGCTCCTGGGCCACCGGTTCGGCCTCAAGCTCCTCCGCCGCCGGTTCGGGGGCGGCGACGGGAGCTTGGTCCACCCCGGCACGTCCCTCGAGCAGCTCGACCTGCTCGCCTTCTTCACCCTCGTCTTCGTAGAGACGGGGTGGGCGATAACCAGGCTCCTCGGAGCGGCGCTCCTCCTCCTGGAAGGCGGCCAGCACCGCTTGCTCCAGGCGCTCCCGGGCTTCGGTGTTGATGGGGTGGGCGATATCGACGTAGAGGCGAGGACGACCACGCTCGTCCAACTGGGCGCGGTTCTCTCTAAGCCGGTGTCCACACTCGCTGCAGTAACGGGCCCGGAGTTGGTTCTTGCTCCGGCACGCTGGACAGCGGTCGGTGAGCTTGCGGCTGGGCATGGCCACAAAGAGTCCCCGGTCGCCGTGAATCACCTTGACGTCACGGATGACGAACTCGTCGTCCAACGTCACCGTACAGAAGGCCCGGAGCCTATCCTGCTTCCGCTCCACCAGCCTGACCCGAACCTCGGTGATCTCCACGGTTGCCCTCCTCGGTGCCTACTCGCTATCGTCTGACGCACACGACCGGCGACTCCCCTTCCCTACGCCGTGAGCAACGAAGATGTCCCCCCGCAGCTCTTCCTGCTGCTCTCTCAGTCGTCCCGCGTACTGCGCGGCCTCCTCCCGACTCCCACACACGCAGAACAGCGCCGATCCGCTCCCCGACACAGCCGCCTGGGGCAGCCCCGCCGACAGCATCGCCTCCCTCATGCCCACGCATTCCGGAGAAAGCTCCAGCGCTGCCCGCTCCAGGTCGTTGTGACACCGGCGCTGAATCTCCTTCACCTCTCCAAGGCGAACCGCTTCCTTTGTTTTCTTAGCATCTTCTGGGACTTCTGTCAAGGAACTCGATGCCCGCAGTCGGCCGTAGGCCGAAGCCGTCGATACCCCCTCTTCGGGCGCTGCCACTACGTACCACAGTGTGCCGACTACTCTTAGGGGTTCCACCAACTCGCCTCGCCCTCGGCAGACCGCGGTGCCACCGACG
>CAZIBA010000242.1:0-4757 GCA_964536795.1 uncultured Planctomycetota bacterium
CGCCGGCGGCCATTCCGTTCCACTCCTGTCTCTCTCGCCGGGCGCAAGGCCAACCATACCCGCGCCGGGAACCCCCCGGCTCCTCTGCCGTGCCCCATAGGAACGCCAAAGCAGCCGAAAGGGCGTCTCTATGCGACGGACCCCGGCACGGCCACCCCTCACAGCCACCCTTGTGAGCCGGGCCAGACGTCCGTTGACTGAGTTCCCTTGGCTGCTTCACACAGTCCGAGCACCCGGTTGGGGCCCGCCACGCTTTCTGCGAGCGCGCCTTCTCTAACCGCTTCACTATACCGGTTTCAGTAACATACCGTCAAGGCTTTTCCTGGACTCCGGTCAAGCCGGCAAGCCCGTGCTTTCCCTTGGCAGGCGGCGGAGAGACCCGTATACTACATGTTGTACCGTCACTCTGAGGGGATGCGAGGTCCCGTATGACCACCGTTGAGACGCTCACCGGGAAACTGGCCAGGCTCAAGACCGAGCGGGATGCCGTCCTGCTGGCCCACAACTACCAGATAGGCGAGGTCCAGGACGTGGCCGACTTCGTGGGCGACTCCCTGGACCTCTCCCAGCAGGCCGCCCGGACCGACGCCCGGACCATACTCTTTGCCGGCGTCCATTTCATGGCCGAGACAGCCAAGCTCATCTCTCCCCGGAAAACGGTGCTCATCCCCGACGCGAACGCCGGCTGTCCCATGGCCAATATGGTCACCCCCCGTCAGTTGGCCGAGGCCAAGGGTCAGCACCCGGAGGCGGCGGTCGTCTGCTACGTGAACTCCACGGCTGCCATCAAGGCCATGAGCGACATCTGCTGCACCTCGGCCAACGCGGTCAAGGTGGTGGCCAGCATCCCCGCCGACCGTCCGGTGCTCTTCGTTCCCGACAAGAGCCTGGGCCGCTACGTGGCCGACCGACTTGGTCGCCGGCTCATCCTCTGGCCCGGCTACTGCCCCACCCACCACCGCATCCTGGCTTCCGGTATCCGCTTGCTGAAGGAGGCACACCCCGGTGCCAAGGTGGTCGTCCACCCGGAATGCAGGGAGGACGTGGTGGAGCTGGCCGACGAGGTGGCCAGCACCTCGGGCATCCTGCGCTATTGCCGGGAGACGGACGCCCGGGAGTTCATCATCGGCACTGAAGTGGGCATCCTGCACCGGCTACGCAAGGAGAACCCCGGAAAGACCTTCCACGCGGCCTCCGAGCTCGCCGACTGCCCCAATATGAAGCTCACCTCGCTGGAGAAACTGGTGTGGTCGCTGGAGGACATGGTCTACGAGGTGACCGTGCCCGACGAGGTCGCCCAGAAGGCCCGCCTGGCCATCCAGCGGATGTTGGAGCTGTCGTAGGAGAGCACGTTCCCAGTCGCCTCCGCTTCGTCCCGGCTCAGCCAATCCCGGAGAGGCACGCCAAGCGCGAGGCGCGCAAGACACACCACCGTCCGCAAAGGGGCGTGAGGCAGCGGGCACACAGGAACTACGATTCAGCGGCCCGTCGCTGGCGGGCGCACTTGGGACAGACGCCCATGAACTCGATGTGGTGGGAGATCAGATCGAACTCCGTAACCTCACGGGCGAGCTCCTCGAGCCGGGCATGTGGAGCCATGTCCAGGTCGTCGATGCGTCCGCAGACGACACAGCGGACGTGGTAGTGGAGGGAGGTGTTGGCATCGAATCGGCTGCGGGCGTCACCCACCGACAGCTCCTGCACCAGGCCGGCCTCGGACAACTGTCGAAGGTTACGGTAGATGGTGGCCAAGCTGATGTTGGGAAGGGACCGACGCACGTCGTGAAAGACGGTGTCGGCGGAAGGGTGTTCGCGGGTACCTCGCAGCGCGTGGAGGATGGCCTGACGCTGCTTCGTCATGCGCATAATGCACGTTCCCGGACCACTTCACAAACTACTGGAAAGAACTCCGCTGGATTGTCCCACAGTCGGACACCCAATGCAACGAGAAATCCCAAAAAAAGCCGTTGGCTGCCCGGCGGCACGTGAGATTTACGAGATATCGACGGTCGGCGTCGGCTGACGAAGCCTTCCTACGGGAGCTTCTCGGGCTCACCGGAGGAGGCCGGCCGGGCCCGGTTGTGAGCCCATCGGCGCAGGTACTCGACCTGCTCGCGGGCCAGACGGGCCAGGGGGATGGTTTCCTCCAGAGCGACCACCACGTCGTCGGTGTTCACCTCCCGGTTCTCAGGGAAGGCCCGGTACATAGCGGCAATGATGGCCTGTTCTATCTCGGCTCCGCTGTAGCCCTGGGCGCGGGCGGTGAGCCCAGCGACGTCGAACTGCTCGGGCTCGCGGTTCCGCTTCTTCAGGTGAATGCGGAAGATGGAGTCCCTTTCTTCGGCCTGGGGGAGATCGACGAAGAAGATGTCGTCGAAACGTCCCCGACGCAGGACCTCCGGAGGCAGGTCCTCGATGCGGTTGGCCGTGGCGATAACGAAGACGGGGTCCTTCTTCTCCTGCAGCCAGGTGACGAAGGTCCCGAAGACCCGTTGGGTGGTCCCGGCGTCGAGCATGTTGGAGCTGCGGGTCCCGGAGAAGCCCTTCTCGATCTCGTCGATCCAGAGCACGCAGGGGCTCAGGGTGGTGGCCATGCTGATGGCCGACCGCATGTTCTTCTCCGACTCCCCCGCCCACATGCTGAACACCCGACCCACGTCCAGACGAAGGAGCGGCAGCTTCCAGAGCCCCGCCGCGGCCTTGGCCGTCAGGCTCTTGCCGCACCCCTGCACCCCCAGCAGAAGGAGCCCCTTGGGGAGTGGCAGCCCGTAGGCCCGGGCCTTCTCCGAGAAGGCCAGCCCGCGCACCCGCAGCCACCCTTTGAGCAGGTCCAGGCCACCCACGTCCTTCATGGTCTCCGAAAGGTCGTAGTATTCCAGCACGCCGCTCTTCCTGACGATCTGCTTCTTCTCGGCGATGATGGAGGGGAGGTCCTCCTCGCTAAACCGACGGTCGCGCACCAGGGCCTTGGCAAAGACGCTCTCGGCCTCCTTCATGGTGAGCCCGGTCGTGGACTGGGCCACCCGCTCGATGAGCTCCTCCGACAGGCTCACCTGCACTCCCGGTCGCTCCCCCACCCGCTTGAGGAAGCCACGGAGCAGGCCCTTGAGCTCCTCCACGTCGGGCAGGGGGAAGTCGATGACGCTCACGTCCTTCTCCAGCTCCATCGGCACCACCAGTTCGGGCGACATCAGCACCACCGTCTTGTAGCTTCGGCGAAGCTCGACCACGATGTCCCGGAGCTTGCGGACCACGTGGAAGTCCTTGAGGTAGGGGTGGAGGTCGCGAAAGACGAAGACCGCCCGCTCGGGCGACTCGGCCACGTAGCCCAGGGCCACCCTGGGGTTATCGGCGTCACTGACGTTGAGCTTTCCCCCCTCGAAACCGTCCGAGCAGCTCCAGAAGTAGACGGCCTTGCCCAGTCCCTCGGCCAGGCGCTCCAGGACCTCGGCCGCCCGCTCCTCCTCCCAGGTCACCACGTAGATGATGGGACAGCGGGCCCGGACCGCCAGCCCTATCTCACGTTCAGCTTCAGCCAGTCCGGCCATCTGCTCCTCCCAGGCCCCCGAGACCGACGACAACTCTTGCGTCTGCGACCTGCGACCTTCTGACTTCCGACCTCTCGACCTTCCGAGGCTACAGTTCCAGGTATTCGGTCCAGTCGCTTCGGGTCGAACGTCCGCGGCCGGACTCCACCAGGGCCAGGGTCCTGCCGGCCACCACGGCCACCGTGTCACCGGAGAGGTCGGCCGAGAGGTAGCTCACGTGGTCGGTCGGATCGTACTTCCAGAGCACCTCACCGGCCCGGTTGATGCAGCGCACCTGCTCCTCCACCACGTCCAGCAGAAGCACCTGACCGTCCTGGGCCAAGGTCAGCAGCGCGTCCCGGGAGGAGGCCCGTCGCCGCTCCACCACCTCACCGCCCGCGGCCACCTCCACCAGCACACCCCCGCTCTGCTCCACCATCAGGTACTCCCCCAAAGCGTACGTCCGCAGGCAGCCCGGGGCCAGCTTTTTCCGCCAGCGCACCTCACCCGCCGGGCTCACCGCCGCCACCCCACCCGAACGCAGCACCAGCACCACGTCCCCGCCCACCATGAGCCCCTCCAGCTGGTAGAAATTGAATTCGTGCGAAGCGTCGATTGCCTCGTAGCGGAAACAGCGCCCGGGCACGATGATCTGGAACGGCGGCTCGTGGGTTTCCATATATCGCACCTGCACCGGCGAGGTGTGGGTGCGGAGTAAAAGTTTTTCTCCCTCTTTGATTTTTGAATTTTGCCTGCCCGCCCATAGCTGGGCGAGGGCGGGAGTTCTGAACTTTGAGATTTTGGATTTGGGGTTTGATTTTATCCAGAAGGTATCCCACACATCGCGCGCGGGATGATTCTGTGGAATATTGAGCGCATCAAAGTTGTAATACGAGGTTTCCACCTCGGGCCCCTCTACCACGGAGAAGCTCATGGAACGAAAGATGTCGC
This sequence comes from uncultured Planctomycetota bacterium, assembly GCA_964536795.1. GTDB lineage: Bacteria > Planctomycetota > DG-23 > CBDVDV01 > CBDVDV01 > CAZIBA01. The sequence continues at coordinate 4,479 of CAZIBA010000242.1, forward strand.
GGATTTCCTTGTCCACCTTCGTCAAAAGGTGGAGGTGGCCACGGTGGAGCTTAACCCCCGGTCTGGTAACATCCAGTTCCGCTCCCGCGCCGCCCGCGGACGGAGCAAGCGATGCCTCCCTCTCCGCAAGGAGCGACACAAGTTCGGAGCGCAGCGCGTTCGCCGCCGCGCCGACCCGCCGGCGCTCTGCGAGCGGCACATCCTTCAAGGAGCGGAGGATCTTGGTGAGTTCTCCCTTGCGCCCCAGATATCTTATCCGCACCTCCTCAAGCGCTCCGG
>CAZIBA010000243.1:0-3817 GCA_964536795.1 uncultured Planctomycetota bacterium
CCTTCCCCGGCCAGGTGGTTTTGGGCCTGATGGACGCCCGGCCGCTCCAGGACGAGACGCTCTACTGGCTGAGCCTCGTCGCCCAGGCCGACCCCGATAGCCAGGCCTTCGTGGCCGTCCGCGACGCCCTGCTGGCCACCTACGCCCGACGGACCCGCACCGAGCCCCACGAGCAGGCCGTCGGCGAAGCACCCGTGACCCGCTACACCAGGTCAGACGGCTCCACGCTGCTGGCGACCACGACGGGGGGCCGGTTCCTGACCATCTGGGGTCCCGACCGCGAGCACACCGAGGAACTGCTGGCGGACGTCCTCTCCCGGGACGACCCCGGCCTGGCTCAGGACACCACCTTCAAGGCCGTCCGCCCGTCGAGCGCCCTGGCCGGGGAGGACCTCTACTTCTACGTCAACCTGGCCCGGGTGCTGGAAGCCTGGGGTCCCGATACGTCCGAGACGCTGGAGCGGAGCCTCGCACTCTCGGGCCTTACCGATGTCCCGGCCGCCGCGCTCTCCCTGCGCATCGAGCCGCCCGGAGTCCTGGACCAGGTCTATCTGCTCGCGCCCGTCCCCAGGAGGGGCTTGCTGGAATCGATGGGTGGGGGTCGGCTGGACGAGGACCTGCTCTTGGGCTACGTGCCCATTGACGCGGTCAGCTTCTCCGCCGGCAGCCTGGACCTGAAGGCCACCTACGACCTCCTCTGGTCGCTCTCCCAGGCCATCTTCGGCTCCTCGGCCGTCCAGCTCCACGGCCGGTTGACCGACTTCGAGGCCCGGGCGGGTGTGGACATCGGGGAAGACATCCTCGGCCAACTGGGACCGGAGGTGGTGCGCTTCACGGTGCTCCCCAAGCTGGGACCGGTCGTGGGCCGAGCCGACACCCTCGTCATCCTGACCGTTCGGGACCGCCAGCACCTCCAGGCGGCCCTGGCGAAGCTCAAGACCCACACCCAGCAAGAGGGCCAATCCGCCCTTCGACTTGGCTCAGGGCGGCCTGAGCAATTGACCTCGTCGAAGGCCGCCGGCCGGCGGACCGACCAGACCCTGCGCGTGCTCTGGGAGGAACGGGAGTTCGACGGCCACCCCTTCACCCGGCTGGTCATCGCCAACCCCCTGTGGTCCCTAAGACCCGGCTTCGCCTTCTACCACGACGAATCGACCACCCCGCCCAGGGACCTCTTGCTGGTGGCTCTCCGGAGCAGGTCGCTGGAGCACCTGCTGAGCTACGTCACCCGGTCGCGGGAGGAGGGCACCCTTCGACTTGGCTCAGGGTGGCCTGAGCAATTGACCTTGTCGAAGGCCAGGCCGGTGAGCGACGTGCGGACCAATCCCGACTTCACCAAGCTGCGCGGCCGACTCCCCGGCGAGGTCAGCGACCTGGGCTACAGCGACCTGCGCCGACGGTTCGAGTCCTCCTACGCCTGGGCCCTCACCTGGGCCTCGGTGGCCCAGGGGGTGGGTGGAGAGGTCTTCTTCGACCCCGACCTGGCGCCCCCGACCGGGGACGTCGCCCGCCACCTCTTCGGACTCATCGCCGTCACCTCCAGCGACGAGCGGGGCGTCCTCTTCCAGGCCTACAGTCCCATAGGTTACAGCGCCCTGGTGACCGGGGCGGGAGCCGGGGTGGGCCTGGCCCTGCCCCAGGCCCTGCGGGCGCACCGACGGAAGACCCGGGAGGACTGTCAGGTGCACCTTCGACGGATAGGGGTGGAACTGGCCCTCTACGCGGCCGACCACCAGGGGGCCTTCCCCACGAGCCTGGAAGAGCTGCGGGACCTCCTGCTGACCCGTTCGGACGAGGAGGGGCTTCCGGGCGACGGTCGCTGGTTCCAGTGTCCGGGCCGGCCACTGGGGCCGGGCATCGGTTACGAGTACGTCCCGGGGGCCACGCTGGGGTCGCCCCCGGGACGGATGGTCGCCTACGACCGAGAGAAGAACCACCGGCGGGGACGGAACGTGCTCTTCGCCGACGGTCGCGTGCTCTGGTTCCGGGAGGACGTGTTCAACCAGCTCCTCCGGAGCCAACGCGAGAAGGCGGCGGATATGGAGAAGAAGCAACCTGAGTGACAAGCTCCTGAGCAGGGCCAGGGGGCCTGCTCTGAGCAGTCTCGGGGTTCCTTTCCGAGGGGACCTGAAGGGAGGCCGACCATGTTCCGGATGCGGGTTGGTGTGGCGGTGGTGGGAGCGGTGGCGCTCCTAATGGCTCTCGGGGCCGGGAAGGCGAGGGCGGCCGACCTGAGCTCCGAGGTGCCCGAAGGGACGGTACTCTACGTCCAGGGCCGGGGGCTGAGCTCGCTGGAGGAGCGTTTCAAGCAGACGGCCCTCTACGCAATCTGGCGGGAGCCCGACGTGCAGGCACTCCTGGCCGAACCGCTGGCCGAGCTGAAGGAGAGCATCGAATCCGGTGAAGCGGACTGGCCCCTGCTCTGGTCCGAGGTGCGGGCCCTCCTGGACGGGCCGGCGGCCCTGGCCCTCTTCCCCTTCGAGGAGGAGGGTGAGACGGAGATGGCGGCGGTGGTCGTCGCCCGGCCTTTGGTGCTGGAGCAGTTCCGGGCCGCCCTGGCCAAATTGGAGGAGAGCGGGCAGAGCGGCAGGCTGGGCGAGCTGGCCGAGGGGCTGTTTGGCGGTCCCAGCTACGCCGGCGCCTGTCCGGCCAACCTCAGGCAGATCGGGCTGGCCCTCGCCATCTACGCCGACGACCACGACAGCAAGTTCCCGCCCGCCCTGCGGGACCTCCTTCCCCTTTACCTGCCCGACGGCGAATGGGTGCTGCGCTGCCCCCAGGCGTCCGAGGGTGACGGTTACGTCTACGTCCCCGGACTCAACTACGACGACGACCCCACCAGCATCGTCGTCTTCGACCGCCAGGGGAACCACGAGGATGGCCGACACGTCCTCTTCCTGGACGGACACGTCGAGTTCCTCGCCGAAGCCCAGTTCCAGGCCAGGGTCGCCGAGCAGGCCAACGCCGAGACCATCAGGAAGCTGGACACGGAGGCCGGCGCCCGTCCCGCCCAGGCCAAGCCTGCCGAACCCGGCCCCTACGCCATCGGCTCGGCCGCCGTCACTCCCCTCACCGAGGACCCGGAGGGAGCGGCCTACCTCTTCCTGGACGACCTCTTCGTCCTGGGCTTCTCCAGGGCCCACCTGACGGCCTACCTCACCTGGAGGTCCGCCCCCGGTCGGCAGGCCCTTACCTCCTCGGCCAGCTTCGGGGAGATGGCCGCCAAGCTCTCCCCCCAGGAGAGCGACCTGGCCGCCTTCTTCGACGTCCAGGTGCTCCTCAGGGCGCTGAAAGACGAGATGATGGAGGACGAGTACGCAGAGGTGGGGACGTTGGGCTTCGACGGTGTCCGCTGGATAGGGCTGGCAACGGTCTGTGAGCCTCCGGGCTTCCGTTCCCGGATATTCGTGTCCTCTCCGGGCCCGCGGCGCGGGGTGATGGAGATGATCCCGACGGCGGCAGTCTCCGAGGACATACTCACACTGGCCCCCAAGATGAGCATCGCGGCCGTGGCCGTGCGCGTGGACGCGGCCGACGTTTTCGACAAGATCCGGGCCCTGGTGGTGGCCATGGGCGAGGACGTCGAGGACTTCGACGAGGCACTGGCCGACTTCCGGGAGGAGACGGGCTTCGCTCTGAGGGAGGGCGTGCTGGCTCCGCTGGGCGAGGAGTTCGTGGCCTACGTGATGAGCACGCCCCTCAGTCCCTTCGGGTTCGACCTGGCCGTGGTCAACCGGGGGGCTGACGTGGCCGTGCTCAAGGCCACGCTGCAGACCTTCGCCGACCACCTGCTCGAGGACGGCGAGGAGGTCCAGAC
>CAZIBA010000243.1:3827-4757 GCA_964536795.1 uncultured Planctomycetota bacterium
GAACGGCGGTCTCCTGGCCACCTTCGGGATGGGGGAGTACGGTCCCCCCTTCTCACCCAGCCTGGGTGTGACCGACGAGTACGCGGTCTTCTCCCTCTTCCCCGGAAGCGCCCGGGGGGTGATGAACCGGGTGACGACCGGCGAGCTCCCTGCCGAACAGTCCATACTCGGGACCGAGGCGTACGCTGCGGTGCGGGCCAAGGTCCCGGGAGCGGGGGTCACCATCTCCTACATCGACACGGGCGAGCTGGTCAACCTGGGCTACCGGGCCATCGTGCAGATGCTGACGCTCCCGGGTGCGGAGCTGCCTTTCGACCCCGCGCTGCTCCCCCAGCCTGAGGTCATCACCCAGCACCTAAAAGGGTCGCTGTCGGTCCTACGTGGCGACGCGGAGGGCTTCGCCATCGAGCAGTACTCTCCCATCCTCTTCCAACTGGGCTATTCCACACAGAGCTTCGCTCTGGGCTCGGCCATGATGATGCCAGCCATGTTCCGAGCCCGGGGGGCGGCCCGGGAGGCGGTCTGCAAGAACAACCTCAAGCAGATCGGACTGGCGATGGCCATCTACGCCAACGACTTCGAGGACAGGTTCCCACCCACCCTCGACGACCTGGTACCCCTCTACGTCACCGAACGGATGCTGTTCCAGTGTCCTTCCGACCCATCCGATGATCCGGATTACGTCGGCTACGTCTACGTGCCCGGGTTCCGCGTCGGGGTCGATGCCACCACCATGGTGCTCTTCGACAAGAAGGGCAACCACGCGGAGGGGCGGAACGTCCTCTTCGCGGATGGCCACGTCGAGCTGATGACCGAAGAAGCCTTCCAGCAGCGCTGGGCCAACCAGCAGGAGGAGCATAACCACCCCAGCCTGAAGGAACTTGGCGACCGGGTGGAGGAGTAAGCGGAAAGCGAACCGTTCCAGTAACA
>CAZIBA010000244.1:0-4754 GCA_964536795.1 uncultured Planctomycetota bacterium
AGACCGCTTCCGGAGCCGCTGCCCATCCCCCGACCCCTTCCCCCGCGCCGACCGCTGGAGGAGATGGAATGAAGCAGGGCAGATCGCCCGTACTTGCTTGGACCGGTCCGCGCAGGATGTCAGGGAGAATGCCATGAAACCGCTGAGATGGATGCTGGTGTTGCTGTGTGTGTTGGCTGTGGCTCCTTCGGCCTGGGGGGCGGGGATGCTGGTGCCGACGGACCCGAAGGTGCCGCCTCTGGCCATCAAGAGCCATCGGGTGACGGTGACCATCGGCGACCAGGTGGCCACGACCAAGGTGGAGCAGGTCTTCCAGAACTCCACCTCCCGCGACCTGGAGGCCACCTACATCTTCCCGGTGCCCAAGGGGGCCACCATCAGCGACTTCGCCCTCTACATCCAGGGCGAGCGCGTCCAGGGCCAGCTCCTGGCCAAGGAGGAGGCTCGGGCTATCTACACCGACATCGTCCGACGGATGCGCGACCCGGCCTTGCTTGAGTACATGGACAGCCAGCTCTTCCAGGTGAAGGTATATCCCGTCCCGGCCCGCGACCGGCAGAAGATCGACCTGGAATACGTCCAGCAGATTCCCCGCGACGGTGAGCTCAACCGCTACGAGTATCCCCTGAAAACCTCGGGCAAGGCCGCCCAGACCCTGGAGGATTTCTCGGTGGCCGTCGACCTCACCAGCACCGAGGCCATCACCAACGTCTATTCCCCCACCCACAAGGTGGGTGTCTCCCGTAAGGACGACCACCACGCCACCATCGGCTTCGAAGAAGACCGGGCCGTGCTGGACCGCGACTTCGTCCTCTACTACGCGGTGAGCAAAAAGGACCTGGGCCTGAACCTGGTCACCTACCGGCCCGACGCGGAGAAGCCGGGCTACTTCATGCTCCTCATCAGCCCGCGGGAGGAGATGGAGGAGGAGAAGGTCCTGCCCCGGGACATCACGTTCGTGTTTGACACCTCGGGCTCCATGCGGGGGGAGAAGATAGAGCAGGCCCGGGCCGCCCTCCGCTACTGCGTGCAGGGCCTCAAAGAAGAGGACCGCTTCAACGTCATCGCCTTCTCCACCGCCCCGGAGCCCTTCCGGAACGAGCTGCTGGCGGCCAACGAGGAGAACGTCCAGGCCGCCCTCAAGTACATCGACTCCCTGGAGGCCCGGGGAAGCACCGACATCAACGCCGCCCTCACCGAGGCCCTCTCCTACGAGACCGAGGAGGACCGGCCCTACACCATCCTCTTCCTCACCGACGGCCGACCCACCGCCGGCACCACCGACATCAACGAGATCGTGGAGAACGTGGGAAAGGCCAACCAGGCCAAGAGTCGGCTCTTCGTTTTCGGCGTGGGCGACGACGTCAACACCCACCTGCTGGACAAGCTGTCCGGTGAGAACCGGGGCCTGAGCGAGTACGTACGTCCACAGGAGGACATCGAGCTCAAGGTCTCCTCCCTCTTCGACAAGATCCGTAAGCCCGTCCTCGCCGACGTCAAGTTGGAGGTGCCCAAGGTCACCATCCGCGACCACTACCCCATCGAACTGGGCGACCTCTTCGCCGGCACCCAACTGACGCTCTTAGGCCGCTACGGTGAGCCCGGCGACTCGGCCATCCGCCTCACGGGCAAGGCCCGGGGCGAAGAGAAGACCTTCGAGTACGAAGGCACCTTTGTCGAGAAGGACGTGGAGCACCAGTTCGTCGCCAACCTCTGGGCCAGCCGAAAGATCGGTTACCTGCTCGACCAGATTCGCCTGCACGGCGAATCCAAGGAGCTGCGCGAGGAGGTGGTGGCCCTGGCCACCGAGTTCGGCATCCCCACCCCCTACACCAGCTACCTGGCCCTGCCCGACGCCGAACGGAGGCGATACCTGGGCGACCGGCCAGCCCTGAGCCTACCCCCCGTCACCAATAGGTTCACGGGGGGCGGCACGGCCGGCCGAGGCCGAGCCGACAGGCTCCGCCAGGAGGAGCTCGGGAGGCGGGGTACTGAGGTCCGGAGGTTCTCTTGGACTGAAGCCGGGCGCGTGCGCGAGGAGCTAAGCAGGCAAGGAGACGGCGAGCCGCCAAGGCTCCCCGCTGCTCAGCCTGAAGCCGCAGACTCGATTGGCGGGTTCGACTTCGCCCAGGAAGCGACGGGTGAGAAGGCCGTCGAAGTGGCCAAGAGCATCTCTGAGCTCAAGCGGGCCGAGCGTCCCGAAGGCCTGGCCGTGAAAAAGGTGGGCGAGCGCACCTTCGAGCATTGGATGGGCTTCTGGGTGGACCGGGCTTATGGGGAGAAGATGCCCACCGTGGAGGTCAAGTACCTGAGCGACGCCTACTTCAAGCTCCTGGCCGCGGAGCCCGAACTCAAGGACGTCTTCGCCCTGGGTGAACGGGTGGTGGTCGTCATCGACGGCAAGGCCCTGGTCATCCAGGACGAGGGCAAAGAGCAACTGACCGACGAGGAGGTGGCAGAGCTTCTGGGAACAGACCCCGTCTGATTCGGTCTGTCAACGTCCCTTGAGCAGCGGAAGGTCGTTCCGCACCCGCACGGGGATCGCGGCAGCCAAAGGGGACGGAGTCACTGAGCACCCGTCCCGGAAGCATATGCTGGCGCCCGAGGGAGCGGGGTCTCGCAGCCCCGCTCCCTCACTGCTTCGCACCCGAAGCAAACGCTGACAGGTCGCAGGTCAAGAAGTCGCAGGCCCAGGTCGCAAGTCTTTCCCACTCGTAGGGGCGTTCGACAGAACGCCCGTGCGCGGCCACCCACCGGGCAGGAATGCCCGGCCTCCCCTTTGTGGGGAGCCGTGCCACACACCTCATCGGGAGGGCGGACATTCCTGTCCGACCGACAGGAATGTCGGCCCCTCCGCAGCACGGGTGGCACGGGCAGACGGGGAGGACTCCTGCCCGCCTCACTCCCCGGAGGCCGGTGAGCTTGGGGTGCCTTGGCCTTTTCCCTGAGAGATGACCAGGGCCCCCACCGGGCAGCCGATGTGGTCGGCGATGACCGGGCACTTGGCCCGGAGCAGGAAGAAGGCCCGGTCGTCCAGTTGGCTCAAGGTCTCGTAGTTGCCCTGGCCCTTGGCGATGACGAGGTCGGCGGAGGCCAGGAGCTGACGCACCTCTTCCGAGCAGTCTTCCAGAAGCGTCCCCGGAGCGTCGGAGCCGTTGCCGATGACCCGGACCACCTCGGTCAGACCCGTGGCCCGCGCGTCCTCCAGCGTGGCGTCATTGAGGACAGGCGCGCCCCGCACCACGGCCGTCGTCCGGTCCGGGGGAAGCTCCTCGACGAGTAGCCGATCCAGGACAATCTCACCAGCGTTGTCGGCCACGTAGAGGATCTCTCGAGCGCTCCGGACCCGCTCCTCCAGACGGGCCACGGCCTCCTTGTCCAAAGGCGCGTGAAGCGCTTCTCCAACGGCCTCCTCCACGTCGGCTGTCTTCAGACCCCCGTGGACGCCCAGGTCGATGATGTTGCCGGCTATGGCCAGGCGGGCGGCCGTCTCGAAGGGCCGCTCCGACTGACGGATCCGCTCCTTGAGCTCGTGGTAGAGCCGGAGGGCCACCTGGTTGAAGTGCTCCTTGGCTTCCCGGTAGGGGTCGCCGTCGCCTGCGAGTTGGCGGATGAGACGGTGGAGGGCCTGTCCCATGACTGGCGGGGGTTGGGCGTAGTCCTGTTCAGCGGCCAGGCGCAGCGATCGACGGATGATCTTCTCCTGGGTTGCTTCGTCATCGGTGGCCAGTCTGGCGGCCTCCAGCGCCTGACGGATGAAGCAGGGGACGCAGTCCAGGTAGGTCCTCACGGGTGCCGTTCTCCTTGGTGACGCTGTCAGCTTTAGGTGCTGTGGTCCCGCAGGCCCAGCAGTCGGTAGACGGCGATGGGTTTCTCGTGGCCCTTCACCAGGATTTCACCCAGGGGGTCAACCCGGCCCCGACGACCCAGGGCCTTGCGCGTCGCCTCGGTAACCCAAATCTCGCCACCACCGGCCTGGTCGCAGAGACGTTTGGCCAGGTTCATCTCGGCCCCGATGGCCGTGTAGTCCTGGTACAGCTCACCACCGATGTTCCCCACCACCACCTCGCCGGTGTTGATGCCGATACCGACCTTGAGGGCGGGCATCCCGGCCGTCTGCCAGGACTTGCTCAGCCCGGCCATCTTCTTCTGCATGACGAGGGCCGCGCGCGCCGCCTGTAGGGCGTGGGTGCGGTAGACGTAGGGGGCGCCGAAGATGGCCACCACCTCGTCGCCGATAAACTTATCCAACGTGCCCCGGTGCTCGATCACGATCTCCGCCATTCCAGAGAGGAACTGGTTGAGGAAGCCCACCACCTCGCGGGGGTCCATGGAGTCGGTGGTGGAGGAGTAGCCCCGGATGTCGGCGAAGAGCAGGCTGGCCTCGCGCTTCTCGCCCTCGAGGTAGGGACGGTAGGGATCCTTGAGCAGCTCCTCCACCACGTCAGGGCTCAGGTAGCGCTTGAAGATGCGTTTGATGAGGGTCTGGCGGACGTTCTCGAAGATGGCCGTATCGGCTTGGCTGACGATGGCGTGGAGGAGTCGGCGGTCCTCGGCGTCAAAGCAGCGGCCGTGCCGCTTGTTGATGGCGCCGAAGACACCGATGAGGTTCTGGTTCAGGAACAGGGGCTCACAGAGCATCTCGCGGAGGGGCGGACACGCTGTCACGGGGACGACGACCACGTGAGTGGCGTCGATGGCTTCCTGGGCGGCGGCGCGGACCACGTCCAGTTCGGTCTCTCCCAGCAGTCGGC
>CAZIBA010000245.1:0-4725 GCA_964536795.1 uncultured Planctomycetota bacterium
CGTACCGATGAGCAGCAGGTCCAGGACCACCAACCTCAGCCAGACCTGACGTTGCACCACCACAGCACCTCCCTTGCCCCTCATTATATTCTATCCGGCATCCGCCCCTTCGCAACCCGAACCGGCCTTTTTTCGCCCCGCCCACAGGGCTGCCCTTGACCAGGAGCCTGCGCCACGCTAACCTGCCTACCAGGACAAAGCCGGGCGCTCTGGTCGGGAGGACGTCTCCGTGGACCCACTCGCACTCGTCAGCTTCAGGAGGCTGGCTTTCATCGTGCTGGGCATCGGCCTGGTCGTTTGGCTGGTGCTGGGCGTGCTCCTCCGCAAGCGGCCTTACTGACCGCTGAACCTCGCCCGCGCCGGTGCGACGCGGGCAGGGAAGGGAGGTGACCGTGATGGCAGTCGGGGTGCTGGAAATCGTCATCGTGCTGGCCCTCTTGGTGGTGGGTGGAGTGCTGCTGATGATCCTCACCCGTGGTGGTAAGGGCGAAGGGTAGTCGGACCCAGTTGGCGGAAGGAGGCAGGTGAGATGGAGTACGTCGCTGCGGGTATCCCCTGGTGGCTGGTTGTTGGTCTGGTTGTGGTCGTGGTTGTCCTGGCCATCGTCCGGAAGAAGGCCCAGGGTTAGGAGTCCCCCGTAGGCGGCACGGAGCCGCCAAGCCTGAAGTCCCCCGAGGGCAGGTTGCAGGAGACCGACCCCCGATAGGCGGGCGCTCGTGTGTCCACGTGGGTGTGCGCAGCACGAAGGTCGTCTCTGACCGCTGACGACTGGTGGCCAGTGAGGTGCTTCTCGGCAACGTAGCGGGGCACCTTCGCTCCGACGCACGAGCCCAGGCTCGTGGCTTGGCTGTGCGTTGGGCTCGCCGTGTGGTGTTCAGGCCGAGAGCGGGAGGCGGTAGCGATGATCTCAGCGTATCTATGGAACGAGGACGCACAGGAGCTGAGTGAGGTCGGTCCTGAGGGACTGGCTGAGGCGGCCAGCAGGCCCGCTGGCGTGCTCTGGGTTGACTTCGAGGCGCCCGACGACGACGAGTTCGCGTTGCTGGCTCGTCTGTTCGGTTTCCACCCGTTGGCCCTGGAAGACTGCCGCACGGAAACGCCCATCCCCAAAGTGGAAGAATACCAGGACTTCCTCTTCATCATCATGCACGGTGCCTCCCTACCCGAGGACGAAGAGGCCTACCTGACCCGCGAGCTGGACGCTTTCCTGCGCCCCCGGCTGCTGGTGACTCATCACGCCAAGCATCTGCGAAGTATCGCCACGACGCAGGAGGCCCTGCGCCGGTCCCCGGTAACCAGCATCGGCAGCGGGGCCGAACGTCTGCTCTACGTGATCCTGGACGGTCTGTTGGGCTACTACTTCCCCATCCTCGCCCAACTGGAGCAGAACATCGGTGAGCTGGAGGACCAGGCCGTGTCCGAGGCCGGTCCGCGGATGCTGGAGAGGCTTCAGGACCATCGCCGGGACGTCTTGCACCTCAAGCGCATCCTGGGTCCGCAACGCGAGGTCATCACCAGGCTCAGCCGGGGCGAGTTCGGTTACATCCGCAATGAGGCCCTGTTCTACTTCCGCGACCTGTGCGACGAACTGACCCGCATCAACGAGCAACTGGACCTGCTTCGTGAGCTGGTGGCCGGGGCCCGCGACAGCTACCTGGGCAGCCTGTCCCAGCGCACCAACGACATCATGAAAGTGCTTACCATCATCGCCACGGTCACCCTCCCGTTGGCGCTCCTGAGTGGCATTTGGGGGATGAACACGTGGGTGCCCGGGCAGGGAGAGACTGCCTCGTTCTGGATCGTCGTTGGCATCATGGCTACGGGGGCGGCCGGTATGATCGCCTGGCTCGTCAAGAAAGGCTGGTGGTGAGCCATGTGTCCTTCAAGGGTTCTCCCTGAGCGTCTGCACGCCTGCCTCTGGCTGGGACTGGTCCTCCTCCTGAGCCCCCTGCTCCAGGGCCAGCCCGCTGAGGCGCCCCCGCAGCAGCCAACGACCGCCGACGTCGGGCCCGCCCAGCAGCCGACGGTGACCGAGATCCCCCAGCCGCCCCCACCGGAGGAGCTCTCGGCCGAGGGCATCCAGGCCCTCCACAAGCAGGTCTCCGAGGCGACCGACCTCGACGACGCCACCAAAGAGCAACTGCTGAAGCTCTACGACGAGGCTCTGAAGAACCTGCAGAAAGCCACGGAGTCGACGGCCCAGGCCACCGGGTACGACAGGGATATGCAGGAAGCCCCGGCCCTGTTGCAGACAATCAGACAGGAGCTGGAGACGCCTGCGGTCGAACCAAAAGCGGTGGTGACACCGGAGGCCCCCCTGTGGGTGGGGCTGCCGCGCCTGGCCGCGGCGGCGCCCGAGCTGGCCGCTGCCAAGAAGGAGGACGCCGACCTTGACAGCGCGGCCAACTTCAGGACCACCCGACGAGCCGAGCTTCCCAAGGCCATCACAGAGACCAAGCAGAAGCTCGACGAGACCGCACAGAAGCTGGCCGTACCTCCAGTGGCCGAGCCGTCACCGTTGGCCGAGGCCCAGCGGGTGGAACTCCGGGCCCGCAAGAAGATGCTGGAACAGCAGGCCGCCGCCCTCGAGGGCGAGCGGCGCAGCTACGAGGCCCGCGTCGACCTGCTCAAGGCGCGCCAGGACCGGGCCGCTCGCCGGGTCTCCCAGGCCGAGAAGGCGGTCAAGGCCTGGCAGGACGTAGTTGCCGAACGTCGTCGGTTCGAAGCCGAACGGGCCGCCCGCGAAGCCGAGGAGGCCCGTCGACAGGCGGCCAGCGCCCACCCCGCCGTCCGCGAACTGGCGGAGGAGAACGCCGCCCTGGCCGAACAACGGACCGACCTGAGTGGGAAGATCGAAGCCGCCACCGCCGAGGGAGAGAGGATCACGGCCGCCCTGACCACGGTACAGGAGAACTTCCAGAACGTCAGGGACAAGGTCCAGACCGTGGGACGAATCACCGAGGCCATCAGTGTGCTCCTGCGCAAGCAACGAGCGGACCTGCCTGACCCTCGGTTCCACCGGAGCAGACGGCGCGCTCGACAACCCGCCATCTCCGAGGCCCAACTGCAGCTGCTCGAGCTTCAGGATGAGCGGAAGACGCTGGTCGACCCGGAAGCGCAGGTGAAGCTCATCCTGGAGGCCCTGGTCCCTTCTCTCGGCGAGGCGGAGCGGCAGGACATCGAGGCCGCGGCCCGGTCGCTCCTCCAGTCCAAGCGTGACTACCTGGACTCTCTGCTCAAGGACCTCAACACCTATTTTTCCGAACTGGTGGACCTGGATGCTGCCGAAGGCCAGTTGATCACCGAAGCCAAGGACTTCCGTGGTTACATCGACGAGCACATCCTCTGGTTTCGCAGTACGGCCCCGCTGAGCGGCTCCCACTTGACCGCTGCCTGGCAGGGACTGCTCTGGGTGGGCAGTTCGCAGAACTGGAGGAGCGTCGGCCGGACCTTGTGGAGTGACCTGCGGGCCAGTCCGGTCCTCTACGGGCTGGCGGTGGTCGCACTGGCCGTTTGGCTGTTCCTGCAGCAGCGGCTGCGCGCGAGGCTGGGCCGGCTGGCCGAGCCCGTGCGCAGCGCTTCGTCGGACCGTTTCGGCTACACCGTGTCGGCGTTGTTGTTGACGCTGGTGCTGGCGACCGGGTGGCCGGCGGCGGCGGGGTTTCTTGCCTGGCGTCTGTGGGCCGCCTCTGCGGGGGGCGACTTCTCCAAGGCCCTGGCCGTGGGCTTGCGTACGCTGGCCGTCCTCCTGCTGACCACCGAGGTCATCCGTCAGACCTGCCGGAAACACGGCCTGGCCGAGATGCACTTCCAGTGGCGTCGCAGCGCGCTGAAGAGCGTCCACAGGAACGTCCTCTGGCTGATGGTGTTGGCGCTCCCGGCGGGTCTGCTCTCTTCCCTCATCGGAGCGCAGCAGGCGGAGGAGGCCTGGAGGGATTCGCTGGGTCGGCTCGCGCTCATCGTCGGTCTGGTGGCTTTGGGTCTGTTCGCCCAGCGGGTGTTGCGTCCGTCGGGTGCCCTGCTCAAGGATTTCCTTCAGCGGAATCGGGGCGGCTGGTTGGACCGGTTGCGCTACGTCTGGTACCCACTGTCTTTCGCTGCTCCTCTGGCCCTGGCCGTGGCCGCGGGTGCCGGTTATCACTACACGGCCCAGCAGCTGTCGCTTCGGCTGGTCGGTTCGCTCTGGCTCATCCTCGCCCTCGTCTTCGCCAACGCCTTCACGCTCCGCTGGCTGTTCGTGGTCCGTCGTCGTCTGGCCCTGGAGCGGGCCCGGGAAAGGTTGAGGGCGGCAGCTGCGGAGCGTCAGGAAGAGCCCGAGGCGGAAGAAGGATCAGCGGAACGGATCGAAGAGCCGGAGGTAGACATCTTCAGCATCAGCACACAGGCCCAACAGCTCGTCCGTACGGTGGTCGGTCTGGCGCTCCTGTTCGGGCTCTGGGTGGTGTGGGCCGACGTGCTTCAGGCCCTTGGCCGTGTGAACGTGAGGTTGTGGCAGACGTCCGGCGAGGAGTTCGTGACCCTCTCCGATGTCGCCTTGGCCGTGCTGGTGATGGTGGTGACGGTGGCCGCTGCCCGGAACATCCAGGGCGTGCTCGAAATCACCTTTCTCCAGAGGCTGCCGCTGGAGCACGGGGTACGCTACGCCATCAGCACCGTGGCCCGGTATCTCGTCACCGTGACCGGCATCGTAGTAGCCTTCGCCGTCATCGGCATCGGATTTGCCGT
>CAZIBA010000246.1:0-3627 GCA_964536795.1 uncultured Planctomycetota bacterium
GAGCCGTTCTGGCGGAGGCTGGACCTCGCCGCACCCATCGTCGGCTACAACGGGGCCTATGCACGGCAGCCGGCGACCGGAGACGTGGTCTTCTACGAACCCGTGCCGCTGGAGCTGACCCTGGAGCTGGTGCGGATGGCCCGCCGGGAGGGTCTCCACGTCCACACCTACATCGACGACGAACTCTGGGTGGCAGAACGGAACGACTACGTCCGTCGGTATGAGACGAACTACCGCGTCACCGCCCGGGTGGTTGGCGACCTGACGGAGGCCATCCAGCGGCCCGCCACCAAGGTGCTGCTGGTTGTCTCGCCCGCAGACATCGACCGCGTCCACAGCGAACTCCGCCAGCGCTACCGCGACCGGCTCTTCGTCACTCAGAGCGAGGACATCCACGTGGAGCTCCTGAGCAGTACCGCCAACAAGGGGGCCGCCCTGGAGGCGGTGGCGCGGGCTCTGGACGTACCGGCTGAACGCTCTCTGGCCATCGGGGACGGCATCAACGACATCGAGATGCTGCGCTGGGCCGGGCTGGGCGTGGCCGTCGGCCGGGCGAAGCCCGAGCTCAAGGAGCAGGCCGACCTGGTGCTGGAGGACGGCCCCGAGGCCCTAAGCGGCTTTATCGCCGGGCTCCGGTCCTGAGGAGCGAGGATTTGCTTGACGCTGAGATGGTCCGTGGGTAGGCTACGTTGGGTTGGTCTGGGCCTATGGTCCTGAGGTCATCGGCCCTGTACCTGCGGTTGGGGAACTACGTATTCGGGAAGCTGTGAGATGCCAACAACCTGCGTTATCGGCCTGCAGTGGGGGGATGAGGCGAAGGCCCACGTTCTGGACGTACTCTCGGCCGAGGCCGACTGTGTGGTGCGAAGCCAGGGCGGCAACAACGCCGGTCACACGGTGGTGGTGGACGGTGAGAAGTTCGTCTTCCACCTGGTGCCGACCGGGGTCTTACGGGCCGGGGTGCTCTCTGTCATCGGTAACGGCGTGGTGGTGGACCCCCGGTTCCTCCTGGAGGAGGAGACACCCGAGCTTCGCCGACGGGGCATCGAGGTGGGACCGGAGAACCTGATGGTGAGCGACCGGGCCCACCTGGTGATGCCCTACCACAGGCTCTTCGACGGCCTGGCCGAGAAAAGGCGCGGGAAGGGCAAGATCGGCACCACTATGAGGGGTGTGGGGCCCTGCTACGCGGACAAGGCCGCGCGGGTGGGCATCCGGGTGGGCGACCTCTACCAACCCGAGCTCTTCAAGGAGAGGCTCCAGGCCGTCCTGGAGGAAAGGAACGCCCTCCTGCGCGAGCTCTACAACGAGCCTGAGATCGATTGGCAACCCATCTACGAGGACTACCTCGGTTACGGCGAAGAGCTTCGCCCGTACGTGGGGAACACCCAGGAGCGCCTGCTTCGCCTGCTGGATGAGGACAAGGACGTGCTGCTCGAGGGTGCCCAGGGAACTCTCCTGGACATCGACCACGGCACCTACCCGTTCGTCACCTCTTCCAACGCCAGCGTGTTCGGTTGCCTGTCCGGCGCCGGGCTTCCGCCCCAACGCATCGACCGGGTGATCGGGGTGATGAAGGCCTACACCACCCGGGTGGGTGAGGGGCCTTTCCCCACCGAGCTTGCCGGAGAGGTGGGAGCCAGACTGCAGGAGGCGGGGGCTGAGTTCGGGGCCACGACGGGCCGGCCACGCCGTTGTGGCTGGCTGGACCTGGTGGCCTGTCGGTACACCACCAGGTTGAACGGGGTGGACCGCATCGCTCTGACCAAGCTGGACATCCTCTCCGGTCTGGAAACGGTGAAGCTCTGTCGAGGCTACCGCATCGGCGGAGAGACGGTGGAGGAGTTCCCGGCTTCCCTGGAGGCCCTGAGGAGTGCAGAGCCGGTGTACGAGGAGCTCCCGGGCTGGTCGGATGAGCTGGGGGAGGCGCGGGGTTACGACCACCTGCCCGGGGAAGCCCAGCGCTACATCCGCTACGTGGAGGAAGCCACGGGCGTACCGGTGACCATGGTCTGTGTGGGGCCGGAGCGGGAGGCCGTCATCGTCTGACAGCGGACGATGGGTAGGCGCACGAAGGCGAGGAGGTTCACGCTGACCGCGGCAACTGATACGGATGCTGGGGAAGTCCAGGAGCGCCCGGACTTCGAGCGGTTGCCTCGCCACATCGCCATCATAATGGACGGCAACGGCCGCTGGGCCCGGGTCCGGGGACGTCCACGGACCTTCGGCCACGAGCAAGGAGTGAGGAGCATCCGCGAGGTCACCAACGAGTGCTCGGAACTCTCGGGCATCGACTACCTCACGCTCTACGCCCTCTCCCACGAGAACTACACCAGCCGGCCGCGCTCCGAGGTGCGCTTCCTGCTGCTGCTGCTTCGGCGCTACCTGCAACGGGAGCAGGCCACCTTCCACGCAAACAACATCAGACTGAACTTCATCGGTGAGTGGGAGGTCTTTCCCGCCCCCGTGCGCAGCCAGATTCGCAAGTCCCGGGAGGAGACGGCAGAGAACACCGGCGTGGTGCTCACCTTCGCCCTCAACTACGGGGCCCGGGCTGAGATCGTTCGGGCCGTCCGCCGGTTGTGTCGGGAGGTAACTGAAGGTATACTATCGCTCGAGGCGGTGACCGAGGAGGAGCTGGCCGCCCGGCTGGACACGGGGGGGATGCCCGACCCCGACCTGCTTATCCGCACCGCCGGCGAGATGCGACTGAGCAACTTCCTGCTCTGGCAGGCCTCCTACGCCGAGTTCTGGTCTACGGAGATCTGTTGGCCGGACTTCAGGAAGGAGCTGCTGTGGGCCGCTCTGGAGGAGTACGGACGGAGGGTGAGGAAGTTCGGGGCCCTCAGTCCGAAGAGGACCTCGGCGGGGGCTCGGAAGTCGTACAGGCCTCGATAGAGCGGGCCCGTGTCTTCTGGGGCGCCGTGCAGGCGGGGGCCGTGGTGGCGGCCGTGGCCATCGACTGGCTCACCGGGGGCGTGGCCGCCCTGTCGGTGCTGATGGGCCTGCTGATGGTGATGGCCCTCCTGGAGTTCTACGGGATGGCCGGTCCGGCGAAGGTCCACCGGGTCTGGGGCTCCCTCATGGTCGCGGTCCTGGCGGGCGGACCCATCGTGAGCCAAGCCGGGTTGGGGACCGAGTTGGAGTGGTCGGCCGTGGCCTTGGCGGTCTTCATGCTGGGGCTTCTGCTGGTGGACTGGCTCGCCGGTGGTGTGGCCAACGGCGTGGCGCCGGTGGCCGTCACCGCCCTGGGTGTGGTTTACGTGTGGGGGCTCCTGGGTTTCGTGGTGCGGTTGGCCGGCCTGGAAGCCACCGGTGTCGGCGGCGTGGTCATGCTCCTGGCGGTGGCCAAGGGTTCGGACATCACGGCCTACTTCGTGGGCACTCGGCTGGGGCGCCTTCGCCTGGCCCCCCGGGTCAGCCCGGGCAAATCACTGGAGGGATCGGTGGGGGCGCTGCTGGTCAGTCTGGGATTGGCCCCGTTGGTAGCCTGGGCTTTCTCGCTTCCGCTGTCCTGGGAACTGGCCCTGCTTTTCGGATTGGTGGTGAGCCTGGCTGCCCAGCTTGGGGACCTGGGGGAGTCCCTGCTCAAGAGGAAGTTCAAGGCCAAGGATTCAGCCCGACTGC
>CAZIBA010000246.1:3637-4722 GCA_964536795.1 uncultured Planctomycetota bacterium
TTGATATGGTGGACAGCCTGGCCGGTGCGGCGCCCGTGGCCTACGTCTTTTTCCGGGTCTGCACGTGAGCCGGCACGGCCACACCGGACAAGCTATCGTCGGCGGAGTATGAGTAACCCACAAGAAACGGAGACCAGAGAGACCCTCGAGCTTCCGGAGAACATCTCGCCCCGGCAGCTCTTCGGCCCCTCCGACCAACACCTCAGGCAGTTGCGCGAGGCTTTCGGCATCACCCTGGTGGCCCGGGAGCAGATGGTGCAGCTCAGTGGGTCCGAGTCGGCGGTGACCGCTGCGCGCAAAGTTCTGGAATCGCTGCTGGAGCAGGCAGCGCGGCACGGCCACCTAAGTGCTGAGGCCGTCAGAAGCGCCATCGAGCAGGTACAGACCGAGCGCGCCCTGGGACCGGTCCAGCGCATCGAGACCATGGCCGCCGGCAAGTACGTCGTGCCCCGGACGCCCGGACAGCGGCAATACGTCGAAGCCATGAGCCGCAGCGACCTCGTTTTCTGCATCGGTCCGGCCGGTACGGGCAAGACCTACCTGGCCGTAGCTGTGGGCGTCCAGTCGCTCAAGCGTATGCGGGTGAAAAAGATCGTGCTGGCTCGACCGGCCGTCGAGGCCGGCGAGAAGTTAGGCTTCCTCCCCGGAGACATCATCGCCAAGGTCAACCCCTACCTCCGACCCCTCTACGACGCCCTGGAGGACATGATGTCCTTCAGCCAGATGCGCCGATACATGGACACCGACATGATCGAGGTCGTCCCCCTGGCCTTCATGCGCGGTCGCACCCTCAACGACTCCTTCATCATCCTGGACGAGGCCCAGAACTCCACGGCCCTGCAGATGAAGATGTTCCTCACCCGTCTGGGAGCCAGCTCGCGCATCATCATCAACGGCGACGTGAGCCAGATCGACCTCCCGACTACCCAGACCTCCGGCCTCAAAGACGCCGAGCGTGTGCTCCACGGTGTGGAGGGCATCGAGTTCGTCTACCTCACGGCCCACGACATCGTCCGTCACCGCCTGGTGACCAACATCGTCAACGCCTACGAACGGGGCGAGGCCAAGGTGGAGGGTTCCCGGGA